>DAOTWK010000201.1:0-7867 GCA_034435815.1 Anaerolineae bacterium
TCGGGCCTCCTGGAGCGGATGACCGACGGCGTCCTCATCACGGACGGAGAGGGACGGGTGGGCCTCATCAACCCCTCGGCAGCCCGCATGCTGGGCGTCTCTCCAGAGGAGGCATTGGGCCGATCCTTCGTCCAGGTCGTTTGGGACCACCGCTTGGTGGAGTTGTGGGAGGAGAGTCGGGAGCGGGGAGAGGAAGGGGCCGGGCTGATTGACCTGGGGCTGCGCCGGCCTATCGTCTTCCAGGCCGTGGTGACGCCGCTGGAGGGGGAGGGGGGCGCGACACTGGTGCTCCTGCAGGACCTGACGCGCGTGCGGGAGTTGGAGACGGTGCGGCGGGATTTCGTCGCCAACGTCTCCCACGAACTGCGGACCCCGCTGGCGACACTGAAGGCGCTGGTGGAGACGCTGCGGGAAGGGGCACTGGAGGACCCCGGAGCAGCCCGCCGGTTCCTGGAGCGGATGGATGGGGAGTTGGACCGGCTGGACCGGATTGTCGGGGAACTGCTGGAACTGGCGCGCATAGAGTCGGGGCGGACGCCGCTGCAGATGACGCAGGTGACGGTGGCAGAGGTGGTCGGGCCACCGGTGGAGGAACTGCGCCCCCTGGCGGAACGGGCCGGCCTTCGGCTGACGGTCTCCCTGGCCCCCGACCTTCCCCCGATCCTGGTGGACGTGGACGGGATGCGCCGGGTGGTCGCCAATCTGGTCCACAACGGGATTCAGTTTACCCCCTCCGGTGAGGTGGCGGTGCGGGCCGAAAGGGTGGGAGACGAAGTCATCATCTCGGTACGGGATACAGGGATCGGGATCGCTCCGGAGGACCTGCCCCGGGTCTTTGAGCGGTTCTACAAGGCCCGGGGGAGCCGGTCGAGCGGGGCAGGGCTGGGATTGGCCATCGCCAAACACATCGTCCTGACCCATAGCGGGCGCATCTGGGCCGAGAGCGTTGAAGGGCAGGGCAGTACGTTCTACGTGGCGTTGCCGGTGCGGGAGTAGCGCGGCCGGTGGCGATGTGCCCAAACGTGACCATTTTCCTATTGCTTATCCCCTGAAAATTTGATACCATCAGGTCGTCCTGCGGAGGGAGTACCTGGTGAAGACTTGCGTCTTGGAGAAAAGCAAAAACCGGATCCGGAAACTGGCCTGCCTGGGCGCGGCTGTACTGACACTGGCCGTCGCCCGCCCGACCTCTGCATGGTCGCCGGTTCCTGCAACCGCCCGTTCTTTTCAGAAAGGTCTCTCCTTCGCGGCGTGGTGGTCCGGGCAGTATGCCACGCCGGAAGCGGATTATTCCCTCTCTCTGTTAGCCTCTACTGGCGCCAACTGGATTGCTCTCGTCGTGACCGGCTACCAGGAGACCCCCGGGTCCACCACTATCCACTACACCGGCCCCCGGACGCCCACCGACGCGGAATTGTCCCGGGTCATCGCGGAAGCCCACCGACTGGGCCTACGGGTTATGCTAAAGCCCCACCTGGACCTGGAGGATGAGGTGACCACCGGTTGGTGGCGGGGGCACATCGGCAACGATTTCACGACCAACGAACAGTGGACGGCTTGGTTCGCCGCTTACCGCCAGTTTATCACCCACTACGCCGCCCTGGCCCAGCAGACAGGGGCCGACCAGTTCGTCGTGGGAACGGAACTCCTGGGGACGACCCACCGGGAGGCAGACTGGCGGCGGGTCATCGCCGACGTCCGCGCCGTTTACAAAGGCCCCATCGTCTATGCATCCCTCCATAGCGGGGAGGAGACCTCCATCACCTGGTGGGACGCGGTGGACTTCATCGGGGTGGACGCCTACTACCCGTTGAACGACGACCCGGACGAAAACCCCACGATGGAGGAACTGGAGGCCGCCTGGGCCGGGCCGAAGGCGACCCTGGCCGCGCTCTCTGCCCGGTACGGAAAACCGGTCATCTTCACCGAAATCGGCTACCGCAGCACGGCTGGCTGTACGGCCTTCCCCTGGGACTCCTGGCGGTCCGGACGGATCAACTGGGTGGAGCAGGCGGTTGCCTACGAGGCGGCCTTCCGCCAGTTCTACGATGAACCCTGGATGGTGGGGATGTACTGGTGGTTTTGGCCCGCCGACCCCTGGGCCAGCGGCCCCTGCGACACCGGCTACTCCCCCCACCAGAAACCCGCCGAGGACATCCTGCGCGCCTGGTACGGCGGCGCCCCCCGCGCAAGCGACCCCATCCTCCTCCCGGCCTACGACCAGGTGCTCACCGTCTACCAGGACGGCCTAGCTCCGGACTGGCAGAACTGGTCGTGGGGGGCCAGCCTGAATCTGGGAACCTCCGTGCAGGGAGGGGATGCCCCACTGGTCGCTGCGCAACTGGAGCCGTGGGGCGGCATCTCCCTGCGGCGGACCAGTCCCTTTTCCACCGATGAGTATCGGTGGCTGGAACTGGATATCCGGGGCTCTTCGGAAGGGGAACCGCAACTGCGGGTCTATCTGGAGACGGCGGAGGGGAAGCGGCTGGTGGCCGCGCCGGTCAACGACTGCCGCCACATCGCCGGAGGGCATGTAGAGGCGAACATCTGGAAGCGGGTGCGGATTCCCCTGCGGGCCCTGAATCCGGACGGCTTGCCCGTGGTCCGGCTGACAATTCAGAACGCCAACGGAAATCCCTCTCCGCTGTTCTGGCTGGACAACCTCCGCCTGGTGGGGGCGCGGGAGCCCGCCTACCAGGTCTTTCTGCCGCTCGTAGCCAAAGATTAATCTTGCGCTACCGCACATACGGGTCCCGGATGGCCTCCAGGAAGGCCTTCAGGCTCTCCGGACTGGAGGCCACCGACCAGTTGATGACCGGCCACTCCCGGTCGGACGCAGCCTCCAGAAGCAAGACGGCCTGCACCAGCGGGTACTTCTCCTTGAGTAGACGAAAGCACTCCCGAATCCACTCCGCCTTATCCCCACCCTGCTCCGCCGTCGCCACCTCGGTCAGCATTATGGGCTTTCCCCACTTCACCGCGGCCTGGTACTGCCCGTCAAACAACTCGTAGAACGTCCGCCAGCGGGCCCAGTCGGCCGTCGCACCTGTCCCGTGGTTGAGGACGGTGGTCCCCACCCAATCTACCACGTCGTCCCCTGGATAATACTGCTCGGCCCAGCCGTTCAGCCACATCGCGCTCCAGAGGAACTGGACGTTGGTCGCGCCCTCCTCCCGGAAGAGGGTGACGATGTGCCGGAATGCGGCCTGGTATCCCTCCGGGTCTCCCTGCCAGGGATACCATGACCGGACCCCCGGCTCGGTGCTCTGTTCGTGGGCAAAGCGCAGGACGACCGGGCCGCCCGATGCCCGCGCGGCCCGTGCCCAGGAGCGGATGTACTCATCATGCGCACCAGCGGCGATGCTGGAGAGAGAATAGGCAGGCTGGAGAGCCGTGGGGTTGACGAAATCCCGCCCCCAGGGCTCCCAGGTGAGGACCGGAATCCAGCCGGCCCGATGGGCCAGCGCCACTGCCTCCGTCGGGAACTCCCGGTCGCTCCCGCCCCAGGAGTGGAACCAGAGCACGTACTCCACCCGGTGCCCGATCATCCGCTCAAAGGCCGCGACAGAGACGAAGCGATCGTAAGGCACGCCTTCGGTGTAGACGCCCAGGGAGAGTTTCCCGTCCCGGTTCAGGGGGACAGCGGGGCGGGCCGGGAGCGGCGGCCGGGTGGGGGTTGGGGTTTTCGTCGGCGGTGGGGTGGGCGTCGGCGTGGGCTCCGGAGTTGCCGGGGGGGTCGGAGACGGAGGGGCCGCCGTCAGGGAGGCCACTGGAGTCTCCAGTGCCTCCGGAGATGGCGCTGGGGTACGGGTGAGGTCCACGGTGTAGAGAACCGTAACCGGTGGCCGTGCAGGGGCGCAGCCGATCAGAACCAGCGGCAGGACAACCGCGAGCAGTTGTCCTACCTTGCGTGTGAAGAATCCCATTGCAGTCCTTTGCCCTGGACCCGCCGCAACCCGAGGGCCAGGCCGTACCAGGCGTTCCCGATGACCTGACTCAGCAGTCCGGCGAAGTAGGCCGCCCAGAGGAGACTCCCCCAGTCCGCTTCAAACAGAAACGAATGGGTCGCCAGGTGGTAGAGTATGGAGCCCACCAGGGCCAGGAACAGGAGCGTCTGGGGCATAATCTCTCGCCAGTAGAGGCCGGCCTGGTGGACTTTACGGGTGACCTTGTAAACGGGCTTCCGCTTCGGACCGTAGACCAGGGCCAGAATCGCCGCCCAGATGTAGACCGGGATCAGGCCGACCCACATTTGACGGGAGCGCCAGACGGACTCGTAGGGGAGGTCTCCCGCCAAGGCGACCAGCATCAGCTCTGTTGCCGCCATGAAAGGCCAGAAGTGGAGCGCGTAGTCTGCGTGGGTAGCGATGACAGGGTAAATGCCCAGCGCAAGGGCCAGCACCGGCGTCAGGATAAAAATGAGAGTGGCGAAACTGTGCAGGTAGAACAGTCCTAATTCCAGGAAGTGCAGAAACTGACGCCAGTTCAGGCCCCGTTTCTTGCCCCAGAAAAGCCAGCGGACCGTATCCAGAGCCCAGGTCCCCCGCTGTTTGAAGTAGTTGGGAATGTCCTCTGGAGAAATCTGCCCCCGTGCTCCGATGATGGGGAGGTAGATGCCGCGCCAGCCTCGCCGCAATGCCTCCACCCCCGACTGGAAGTCCTCCACCAGGTTCCAGACGGGCAGCCAGCCGATGTCCTCCAGTGCCTCCCGCCGCCAGACCAGGCCGGAGCCGCAGGGGAAGACAGAGTTGGTGGCGTTACGGGCCAGCATCCCCCGACGGTAGAAGAGGGGCTCCATATTGTTGAAGGGGTCCCCTTTGCCAACTACGGCCTCTTTGATCGTTTGGACGAAGGCGGCGCGGGGGTCGCTCAGCAGTTGTCCGATCACCTTCCGGAGAAACGAGGGGTCCGTCAGTTCATCGTCGGCGTCCCGCATTTCAATGAAGGGAATGTCCTCACAGTAGGAAACGGGGACCCGAGCCGAAAGGTCCAGCGACATGAAAAGGGTAATCGGGATCGGGCCATCCAGCGAACAGGCCTCCAGCGCCGCATTCAGATTCCCGGCCTTTGCATCCCCCCGGCGTTCCGTTGAACCCCGCAGGGGCGGCTCGTAGTACATGACCTGGGCGGTGGGAAATTCGTTTTGGAGTCGCCGGGCCACCTCGTGGATGACCGCGCGGTGGGAGTCGTCGCTGATGACCAAGCGGATTCTCTCTGTGGGGTAGTCCTGGGCCAGAACCGACCGCGCGGTTCTATAGACCATATCCGGCGGCTCCCCGGCGGTGGGGATGACCACCAGGACGTCCATCTCCTGGCCGGACGGAACCTGGCGTTCCGGCGGCGCCCACAGCGACCAGCCGTTGATGAGGGTGACTCCCGCCAGCAGGACGGTCATCAGCGTGGCCAGGACAAACGGACCGGCCAGCCACCACGCCTGCCAGTTCAGATGTCCCAACAACCACGGGACAAACCAAAGCGTTGCCCCGAGAAACAGAATCCCTGCGAATCGGAACAGCCAATTCTTGATCATCGTTGTCTCTGAAATAGAGTCGCTACAGAGCGCTCATTTCCCGCGCGAGGATGAAACGCACATCGGAGATCGGCCTTCTTGGGCGTTCTCGCGCCGTGCGTCAATCTTCGTTGACACCTACTTATAGTTTCGCCAGATCACGGTTTCTACCGGATACTCCACGTAGCGCAGGTCGCTCCCGATGTTGACAACCCAACTGGTGGACGACAGGAGGGGTTGAAAAGTCCCGCAGGCCCTTATCTGCTTCAGGATTTCCTCGGGCCAGGTGAAGGAGCCGCGCACGTCCACAAACCAATCCACCGCGCACAGGTCTGTTTCCAGTTCCCCTTGGGTCACCCGATAGGTATCATAGACGTCCCAGGGGGAGGCGATGCGCCCCTCGGCATAGAGATAGGCGATGAGAGGCCAGGATTCGTTGATGAGCAACTTCTCTCCGGGGCGGACGTGTTCCATCAGGTATTGGGCCGGGGGTCGCAGGTCGGGCCAGCCCCGGTCGGCCCGGAGGGCCTGGGAGATGCCCAGCGCGGCCAGCGCGACCACCAGCAAGGCCGCCCCGACCCGGCATAAGGCCCGGATGGCTCCTTTTCCGGCGTCCCACAGGGTCGCCAGCGCGACGCCGACCAGGGGGTAGGCAAAGAGATAGCCGAAGGTCAGGTGTTTGGTGATGCTGACCGGGTCATGCCGGAGAAGGTGGTAAGCCGGCCAGAGGAAGAGGCTGATGAGAAGGACGCTACTCAGAAGCCGATTCTCGCGGCGCATCGCCCAGCCGATGGGGGCCAGGGCCAGCGCGGGGAGGCTCAGGGAGAGAGCAGTCCAGGCAATCATCGGCAGGGTGACGCCGAAGGAGGGGGTATTGGTCAGCCGCCACTGGAAATAGATCGCCACTTGCTCCCGCACGGGGAGGAGCACCATAAGGGCCACCAGCGCGCCCAGGTAGCCGAAGAGGAGGAGGTCCAGCGCGGCCTTCCTCCGACGGGTGAGAACCAGGATACCGAGGAGGGGTAGGAGCATCACTCCGGTGGGGTACTTCGCCAGCGTCCCCACGACGTAGGCCGCGACCGCCAGGAACAGCCATTTCCGGTGGTCCTGGCGTGCCAGTTCGGTGAAGGCCCAAAAACTGATGGCCATTCCGGCCCAGGCCAGCCCATCGTAGACGGCCAGACGGGCCATAGAGATGAGCGCGCCGTTCAGGGCCAGGGCGACCGTGGCCCAGAACCCGGCCCGTTCGCCGAAGAGGTTGCGCGCGGCATAGGCGAAGGCCAGCAGTCCGCTAGAGACGGCCAGCAGCGCCAGCGCCCGAGCCCCCACCGTTCCGGCAACCCGGTATCCCAGACCGGCCAGGGTGGGCCAGAGCAGCGTCCCTCCGAACCAGGTAAGGTACCGGTCCGAATAGCCATACCCTTCCAGGGTCCGGAGCCCGGCGGCGATATAGATGCCCTCGTCAAAGAACAGACCGTTGTAGTTCAATGTGAGGAGGGAAGCCAGGAACCAGACCCCGACAATCCCTCCAACCCAGCGGTAGTAGGCGTTTGGAGATTTCACGGGCATTATTATACATCGTATATCAATTCTTTGTCAAAAGCAGGGGATTCGGGGGGACGGTTCAATGTGGGCTTTCCAGGGGATTGCTTCAGGCGCGGGGAGCCTACACCAACGCCAGCCCGATCATTCCGCCGAGGAGCATCCCCGCGGCGACGTCCAGCAGGTAGTGGGCGCCCAGGGCAACCCGGGAGAGGGCAACGGAGGTGGCCCAGAGAGCCAGCACCAAGACAGCCCAGGTTGGGACCAGCGAGACCAGCGCCGCCGCGATGGCCGCGACCCGCACAGCATGCCCCGACGGGAAGCCATAGCGGTCGTGGGGCGGATAGAGGCCCTCTATGGGCCCCTCGGGGCGGGGACGGCGGAGGAGCCGCTTCAGCCCGCCAGCCAGCAGGCCCGCGCCCACGATGGCCCAGACCAGCCGCAGCGCAACCTCTTGCCAGAAGGGCGTTCCCAGCAGGAACGCGGTCGCCGCCCCCGCCAGCCAGAAAACCGCATCGCCAGAATGGGCGACAACTTTCGCCAACGTGCGCCAGCGCTTCTTCGTAAGCCGCATGGCAGCGGAGAGATGGGCATCCCGATAGAGCCAATGGTCCCACCATCTCCCCAGCACCGGCTTCCGATCAAGTCCTTGTTCTTCACAATACACGAATTCCATATGGCTACCTCAGCACAGGCAGTATAACATGCCAGGCACTTCCAAAAGTACCTGGCATGTTATTGCTCTTCCGGGGAACGGCGAGACAACAAACCATACGGATTCCCAAAGAGTCGAAAACTCCGTGTTCATCCGTGTTC
>DAOTWK010000202.1:0-3937 GCA_034435815.1 Anaerolineae bacterium
ATTCCCCCTTGCTTCCTGCTTCTGGCTTCCTGCTTTCGGCTTCTGCTTACCCTGCTCCTCGCAACGTCGCGCCGATCTCCCGCTCCAGCCGTCGGATGATTTTCTCCCGCACGCGCGCCACCTCCGCGTCGGTCAACGTGCGGTCGTCGGCCTGGTAGGTCAGACGGTAGGCCAGGCTCTTCTTGCCGGCCCCGATTTGCTCCCCGCGGTAAACGTCAAAGAGGACGACGGAGCGCAGCAGCGGTGCCCCCGTCTGCGCGATGAGGTCCCGCACCCGCACCGCTGGGGTCTCCTCGTCCACCACCACCGCCAGGTCCTCGTAGACGGGCGGGTGGGGGGAGATAGGGGTCATCCGGCGCAGCGCCCCCCAGAGGCCTAGCAGCACTTCCAGGTCAAACTCCAGCGCGGCCACCGGCCCTTCGGGCAGATCAAAGGCCTCCCGCACCAGGGGGTGGAGTTCACCCATGATGCCCAGGACCTGCCCGTTCACCGAGACCTGTGCGCAGCGGCCGGGGTGGAAGGCAGGATGTTGACCGCGCTCAAAGGTGCCGGAGAGGCTCAGGCCGGCCAGCAGCGCCTCTACCACGCCCTTGAGGTCGTAGAAGCCCAGCGGGGTCGTCTGACGGTCAGGAAGCCAGGAGCGGGGTTCGCGCGGGCCGGTCATCGCCACTCCCAGCCGGAGGGGTTCATCCGGCAATTGTTGTCCCTCCACGGGCAGGTAGACGGCGCCGATTTCAAAAATCGCCACCCGTTCCTGGAAGCGCAAATTCTCCCGCAGCGTGCGCAGCAAGGATGGGAGTAACGTCTGGCGCAAGTAGGCCCGGTCGGCGGAGAGGGGGTTCTTGAGCCGCAGGTAGCGGGCAGGGTCGGGGGCCGGGCCCTGGGGATAGAGTTTCCCTTCGTCTGCAATGTCTACCAGCGAGTAGGTGATGACTTCATCCAGCCCGCACCCCACCAGCAGGTCCCGCACCCGTTCGGCACATTCCAGGCGGACGTTGGGCCGCTGGGGCGGCAGTTCGTCCCGCAGGAGCGTGGGCGGGAAGCGGTCGTACCCCCAGACGCGGCCGATCTCTTCCACCAGATCTACCGGACGGGTCACATCGGGGCGGTGGGAGGGGACGGTGACGCGATAGGTTGGTAAATTAGTAGTTGGTGAATGGGTAGATGGGGAGGAGGTGGGTTGGACGGTGAATTCCAGGGCGGTAAGGATGCGTACGACGTCGTCTGATGGGATTTCCACACCCAGGATGCGGGTCACGTCGGCGGGGTTCAGTTCTATGGTACGGAGTGGCTGGCGGCCCGGATAGACGTCGCCAATGGACGGGGCCACCGTCCCGCCGGCCAGTTCGGCCATGAGGCGCGCGGCGCGCAGGGCGGCGGGGACCGTCAACTCCGGGTCCACCTGACGCCCGAAGCGCTGGGCCGCCTCGCTGGTCAGTCCCAGGAGGCGGGCAGTACGGCGAACGCTCAGGAAATGGAAATTGGCCGATTCCAGGAGAATGTCGGTAGTGGCGTCGGTGATTTCGCTCTCCAGGCCGCCCATGACGCCCGCCACGGCCACGGGCCCGCCGCCGTCGGTGATGAGAAGCATGTCGCCGTCAAAGGTGCGCAGGGTCCCGTCCAGGGTGGTCATCTGTTCATTCGGGCGGGCCCGCCGGACGATGATGGCGGGTCGGTTCTCGCCGGGGCGTGGGCGCAGGCGGTGGTAGTCAAAAGCGTGAAGCGGCTGGCCCAGTTCCAGCATTACGTAGTTGGTGACGTCCACGATGTTGCTGATGGGGCGCATACCAGCCAGCCGCAGCCGCATCTGCATCCAGAACGGAGAGGGGCCCACACGGACGCCGCCGATAAAGGCCGCTGAGTAGCGAGGGCAGAGGTCGGGGTCGGCAATCTCCAGGACGATGAAGTCGGGGTCCGGGGTGATAGAGACGGGATGGCTCTCTACGACGCGCCGGGGGTCTGTCCGCAGCGGGAGGTCCAGCAGCGCGGCCACCTCCCGAGCGATGCCAAAGACGGAGTAAAGATGGGCGAAGGGCCCTTTGATATCAAACTCCAGGACGGCGTCCCCCAGATATTCGGCCAGAGGGACCCCCACGGGGGCGTCATTGGGCAGGTAGATGATGTCCTCGTGCTCGTCGGAGAGGCCCAGTTCCTTTTCCGAGCAGACCATCGCGCGGGAGGGGACGCCTCGGATTTTGGTGGCCTTGAGTTTCATGACCTGGAAACCGGGGGCATGGCCATCGTAGAGGTGGGCACCCTCCAGTGCGAAGGCGACCTTGATGTGGAGGTCGGTTTGACCCCGGCGGGCCAAGAGGCCTGGCGCGCCGGTGACGACGACTTCCGGCGCCGGTCCGCCGTACTCCACCTCCGCCAGGACCAGCCGGTCGGCGTTGGGATGGGGATGGACGGCGCGCAGTTCGCCGACGACGATTTTATCCGGATCCCATGGGAGTTCGGCACCGGGCAGGCCAATATAGGTGACCGTCTCCACCTCCAGCCCGGCCAGGGTCAGCCGTTCGGCCAGTTGAGAGATGGGGATGGGGATATCCACGTAGTCTTTGAGCCAGGAGAGCGGGACGCGCATGGGTTCCTCCTTATTCTCACACAGAGACGCAAAGACACGAAGATCATCTTTGCGTCTTTGTGTCTTTGTGTGATTTCTATCCAAACTGATGCAGGAAGCGCAGGTCGTTGCCGTAGAAAAGGCGGATGTCGTCAATGGAGTATTTAAGCATGGCGGGGCGCTCCACGCCCAGGCCGAAGGCGAAGCCGGACCACTCGTCGGGGTCGTAGCCGCCGTTGGCCAGGACGACGGGGTGGACCATGCCCGCTCCGGCGATTTCCAGCCAGCCGGAGTACTTGCAGACCCGACAGCCCTTGCCGCCGCAGAGGATGCAATCTATGTCGGCCTCAATGCTGGGTTCGGTGAAGGGGAAGTAGGAGCCGCGAATACGGATGCGTCGCTCGGCGCCGTAGAAGCGACGGGCGAAGGCGGTCAGTGTGCCGATGAGGTCGGTCATCGTGATTTGACGGCCCACTGCCAGACCCTCCACCTGGAAGAACTGATGCTCGGAGCGGGCGGTGATCTGTTCGTACCGGTAGCACTTGCCGGGGAGGATAACCCGGATGGGCTCGGGGTACCGCTCCCGCATCACCCGAATCTGTCCAGGGGAGGTGTGGGTGCGCAGAAGGAGTTCATCGGTGATCCAGAAGGTATCCCACATTTCCCGGGCGGGGTGATGGGGCGGCATATTCAGCAGACCGAAGTTCATCTCGTCGGTCTCCACATCCCGCGCCTCGTAGACCTGGAAGCCCATTTCGGCGAAGATGGCATAAATCTGGCGCAGGGTGCGGGTGGTGATATGGAGGTGGCCCGGCCCAACCGGCCGGCCTGGCAGGGTGACGTCCAGCGCGCCGGCCTCCAGTTCCCGCGCCAGTTGGGCCTGGCGGACGGCTTCGGTGCGGGCGTCGCAAGCGGCCTCCAGTCGCCGCTTGATTTCGTTGGCGCGCTGACCAACGGCAGGCCGCTCTTCCGGCGGCAGGCTTCCCACCGAGCGCAGGATGACCGTCAGCGCGCCCTTCCGGCCCAGGTAGGTGTGATACCACCGGTCCATGTCTTCCGGCGTCTGGGCCTGCTCCAGGGCCTGGAGGGCTTCCGTCTCCAGTTGGGCCAGTTGTTCCAGGGGCGTATGGCGTGTTGCCTGTTCCGTCATCGTTCTTCACCCGTCGTCTGTGGCTATGGGTCATCGGTGGTCCGTCGTCCAAAACAGAAACGCCCTCGCCCCGTTGGGGACGAGAGCGCCGGACTCCCGCGGTACCACCCCGGTTGGTTCCTGGAAGAACCCACTCATTGCGCCGACAGCACCGGATATGCGATCGGCTGCCCCGATAACGCAGGGCCTGCGGAGCGGACTACTGAGGTCGGTCGTCAGTATCT
>DAOTWK010000203.1:0-4623 GCA_034435815.1 Anaerolineae bacterium
ACTCGTCCGGGGAGCGGCCCGGAGGACCGAGGAGTGAGAAAGCAGATGTCCCAACTTATGTCCGAACTTCCGCATCGCAGTAGGCTGGGTCATGTACGGTATGGGCTGCGGACAAATTATCTCTTGCAGCCTGTCTTTCACCTGTTCGGCGGGCAGCGCAGCCCGTGGGCAGTTGCTATGATCCCGCTGAATAGCGCGTGTGTGGCGCACCGTGCTTTTCCCGTGGTTAGGTGTTCTGGCTTCCTCTTCATCGTGCGAAATCACGCCGCATGATGCGAAGGGTAGTTGGACTCAACGGGCACTTGCCATGTGGAAGAAAGGGGGTATAATATAAAGAGCAATCGGGTAGGAGGGAGGTGAGAGGATGCCGATCTATGAGTATCAGTGCAAGACGTGCGGTGTTCGGTTTGAACAATTCCAGCGTTTCACCGAGGAGCCCTTGAAAGTTTGCCCGGAGTGCGGGGGTAGCGTCTATCGGCTGATCCAGCCGGTAGGAATCATCTTCAAGGGCTCTGGCTTTTACGTAACCGACCATCGGGGCTCCTCCTCTACTACAACGGCGGGAAAGAAATCCGCCAGGGAGAACGGAGGCTCGGAGAAAAGCGAAGGGGATTAGAAAAGCCGTCCCGGCTATCAACAAAAGCGGACGCGCCAGAAGGCAGCGTCCGCTTTTGCTTTATGGAGCACTGGCAACCCGATATTTCCGCCAGATCTAATCTCTCATAATTGTAGGTTTTCAGGGCGGGGGCCACGGCCCGAGGGGTTTGCTCGCCCCGCGGAGCTCGCCAGAGGCGAAGGGAGGGGGAATCCCCCCCTCTCCTCTGGCCGAAGGACAAAGGGAGAGAGGACAAATGAGTTTCGTGCGGTATCAAAACAGATAACCCAGACGCCCGGAGACCTCCTGGGCGTATTTCATCACAATCCGACCCAGCCGGGAGATAATCTCGGATTGCAGCCGGGTCGTGGGACCGGAGATTCCCAGGGAGGCCAGCACGCTCCCATCATACCCCCGGATGGGCGCCGCGACGCATCTCACACCCGGATAAAGTTCCTCATCATCCACTGCGTACCCCTGGGCGCGAATCTGCTGGCAGTGCGCCCGGAATCGGTCGGGGTCCGTGATGGTCCGGGGCGTGTACGGCTGAAAATCCAGGCGGCGGATGACGGCTTCCAGTTCCTCATCGGGCAGGAAGGCGACCAGCGCCTTGCCAACTGCTGTACAATAAACCGGCTCCCGTTGACCAATCTCGGTGTTGACGCTCACCACCTCGGGGCTGATCTCCTGAGCAATGTAGACTACCTGGTCCTCCATCAGCATCGCCAGATGGACGGTCTCCCGGGTCTCCTGCAACAGTTTCTTCATGACCGGGCGCGCTTGAAGATAAACGTCGTTATTGCCCAGAATCCGGCTACTCACCGCAATCATCCTCGGACCGATGGTGTACTTCCGGGTCTCCGGGTCCTGCTCCACATACCCTCTGGACCTCAGAGTGGCCAGCAGCCGGTACTACGGCGTCTGGGGTCTGGCGACCAAACTTTCGGATGCGCTGGGGCTGGTCGCCGCCGGTTGGGCACTGCAACTCTCCGGCTACGTGCCCAACGTAGAACAGACGGCCAGGACGCTGCTGGGCATCCGGCTGTTCTTCGGCCCCATCCCTATGCTTTTCCTGGCCCTGACGGTACCGCTTTTGCTCTGGTACCCCATCACCCGGGCCACTCACGCCCGACTGCTGGCCCAACTGGAGCAGAAGGGATGAAACGACGGGGACTGGTTGGAGCCTACGCGCGAGGGCTCTATTTTGCCTGCGGGGTCCGGCAGCCCGAGGGCCGTCCCCTGATCGGGATCGCCAACTCCTGGAACGAGATGGTCCCTGGGCACGTTCATCTTCGTCAGGTGGCGCGGGCAGTGAAGGAAGGGGTAAAGGCCGCCGGCGGCATCCCCCTGGAGTTCAACACCATTGCCCTCTGCGACGGCATCTGCCAGGGGGCCGGGATGCACGCCGTGCTGCCCAGCCGCGAGGTAATTGCGGCCTCAATAGAACTGACTGCGCGGGCCTACGGGCTGGACGGCCTAGTCTGCCTGGCCTCGTGCGACAAAATCGTTCCGGGCATGCTGATGGCGGCGGCGCGGCTCAACCTGCCCACCGTCTTCGTCAGCGGCGGGCTGATGGCCGCGGGGGAATGGCAGGGCGCGCGCGTAGTGACCAGCGACATCAAGGAGGCCATCGGCCAGGCCCGGCGGGGGGAAATCACCCTGCGCCAGTTGCATCAGATAGAGCGGGCGGCCTGTCCCAGCCCCGGGGTCTGCAACATGATGGGCACCGCCAACACGATGGGCGTGGTTCTGGAGGCGGCGGGGCTCAGCCTGCCCGGCAATGCAACCCTCCCGGCCACCGAACCCGGCTCGCGCCGGGTCAACTCGGCGCTCCTGGACCTGGCCCGTGTTGCCGGGCGGCACGCGGTGGAGAGCCTGGAGCGCGGCGTCGCCTTCCGGGACATCGTGACTCCGGCGGCGTTGAGAAACCTCATTCGGGTAGTGCAGGCCATCGGCGGCTCCACCAACCTGGTGCTGCACCTGGCCGCGCTGGCGACGGAGTTGGGATACGAACTCCGGCTGGAAGAGTGGGACGAACTGGGGCGCCAGACGCCGCTGCTGGCCCGGTTCAAGCCCGCCTCCCCCCACACCATCTCCGACTTTGGGCGCGCGGGCGGGGTGCCGGCCCTTCTGAAGCGGCTGGCGCCGCTCCTGGACCTGGACATCCCCACCGCCTTCGGCGGCATGCTGGCGGAAGTGGCCGCCCACGCCGAAATTGCCGACCCCGACATCATCCGGCCGCTGGATGCCCCACTGGCGCCGATGGGCGGGATCGCGGTACTCCGGGGCAACCTGGCCCCGGAGGGGGCCGTCGTCAAGGTCAGCGGGGTCGCTCCGGCCATGATGCGCCATGTGGGGCCGGCGCGGGTCTTTGACCGGGAGGAGGATGTGCAGGAATGCCTGCTGGGTGGGCGGGTCCATCCTGGGGATGTGCTGGTCGTGCGCTACGAGGGGCCGCGCGGGGGGCCGGGGATGCGGGAGTTATCCCTGCCCGCGGCCATCATGGTCGGGATGGGCCTGGCGGACTCCGTCGCGATGGTCACCGATGGGCGGTTCTCCGGGGCGACGCGCGGGCCGTGCATCGGGCATGTCTGGCCGGAGGCGGCCGTGGGCGGGCCACTGGCAGCTCTGCGGGACGGCGACATCATTGAGATAGACATCCCGGCCCGCACCCTGAACGTCCACCTGAGCGAGGGCGAGTTGCGGGCCCGGATGAGGGACTGGACGCCGCCGCAGAAGGAAATTCCGCCGGGGTTTCTACGGTGCTATGCCCGTTCCGTCGGCGCCGCCAGCCAGGGGGCTGTGCTGGGGACAGGGATGATATAGCCTTTTTGTGTCGGCGGCAAAGCCGCCGACACAAAAATCATCCGTTATTACAACTGAATTACAACTGATAACCGCCAGAGGCGGGGACGATTTTCTGCTGGTAGTCGGTCACAAACTCCAGAAGCCGCTCCTTCAGCCTTAGCCAGCGCTCGGAGGCCAGAATCCGGCGCGCGGTGCCCAGGTCCTCCGCAAGGATTCCGGTGAGAATCTGGGGCCCCTCTCCGTACGCGGTGTACCACATATCCGTTGCCTGAAGGCCCAACTCTTCCAGCGCTGGCCCAAATTCCTTCGTAAAAAACTCAAAGTACTCGTTCTCCAACCCCGGAATGAGGTTCCAGCCCATCAACAATTTGACCACGTTGACTCCTTATGGCTTCTGCGGATGCTCCGGGTTCTCGGGCCGATGGCGCCGACGGACGCGCCGGACAGCCAGGGCCGCCGCTGCCATCCCGAACCCGACCCCGATAGCCGTCAACCCGTAGCCGGTAACCGGCAGCAGGGAGGGGCCAGTATAGGGCAGAGTCTGCGGCGAGGGGGCCGTTTCGGCAGGCTGTGAACCGGGCGGGGATTCCTCAGGGGGGCTCGTTGGGGGGGGCGATGTAATCTCCGGCGTCGGGGTCAGCGTCGGGCGGGGTTGCTGAGCGACTGCGGGCAGGGGCACAACCAGCGCGCCCAGGACCATCAGCAGCGCGCCGATCACACCCCCGAAAAGTAAGTAGGCCTGAACTCGGTTCATAGGACACCCTCCGGATTGAGGTGGCCGGTACGTTTATAGTTTACTCCAAATTTCTGTTGATGTCAAGAAAATAAAAAAGCCCACCCCTGCCCTCTACCGCTGGACATTTTCCCCAAAACCGGTATACTTTTACTTGAGAACCTCCTGCTCTGAGAAACACCAAACTTATGGAGAGGAGACCCCTATGTTCCGCTGTCTGATGCTGGTCCTGCTGGTGTGTTCCCTCGTCGCCTGCCGCGTCCAGCGCGGGACCGCCGATCCCCTCCAGACCGCCCGACAGCACATAGAAGCCAGCCGCTGCGAAGGAATAAACCGCTATTCCCAGGCTATCGCCGAACTGGAGACTGCGCTCTCCGCCGACCCCGGTCTGGTAGAGGCCTACTACTGGCTCTTCGTCGCCCGGCGCGCCCTGGGGGACGAGGCCGCCGCCGGGCAGGCCCAGGTTGCGCTGGAAGAGGCGGTCGCG
>DAOTWK010000204.1:0-12291 GCA_034435815.1 Anaerolineae bacterium
ATCGGCCTTCGTGGGCACTCTTTCACCAGGCGTCAACTTTTGTTGATGCTTTCTTAAGTCGGCGAAGGCCGACGATGGGCCGGAGGCCCAAAAAGGCTGACTTCCGTTGCGGATGGCAGCACCGATTGAAATCGGCCTTTGTGGGCGCTTTTTCGCCGGGCGTCAACCTTCGTTGACGCTTTCTTCGGCCTCTGCGGGCGCTCTTTCGCCAGGCGTCAACCTTCGTTGACGCTTTCCTAAGTCGGCGAAGGCCGACGATGGGCCGGAGGCCCAAAAAGGCTGACTCCCGTTGCGCCTGGCGGCACCGATTGAAATCGGCCTCTGCGGGCACTCTTTCGCCGGGCGTCAACTTTTGTTGATGCTTTCTTAAGTCGGCGAAGGCCGACGATGGGCCGAAGGCCCAAAAAGGCTGACTTCAAGTCAGCGCAATCAGCAGGTCCGACCTTCCCCGCAGTTCGCGGACCGATTTCAGGCCCAGGGCGCGGAGAATCCCCGCCAGTTGCCAGAGCCACGCGGTGTAGAGGTTGACGATTCGCTGGAACGCTTCGTCGGGGTTGACCAATTTCGCGCGCTCCGGATCCGTCGTGGTAATGCCGAAGGGACATCCCAGCCCTTTCTCACACTGGGCCACCCGAACGCAGCCCAAGGCCACCAGTTCCGCTGTCCCCAGAATGGCCCCGTCTGCCCCCAGTGCGATGATTTTGGCCACGTCCCAGACCGTCCGGAGACCGCCGGACGCCATGAGCACCACCTGGTCGCGGATCCCCTCCTCCAGCAGGAACCGATGGACTTTAGGGACGGCGTACTCAATAGGCATGGCGATGCTCTTTTTGGCGATCTCAGGCGCCGCCCCGGTACCGCCGTAGGCCCCGTCCAGATGCACGATATGGGCTCCGGCGTAGTAGATCCCCACCGCCACCATATCCACGTCGGTCGGCGTGGAGACTTTTGCCGAAATCAGGGCCCGCTCATTGACCTGCTTCAGCCAGTCCACGTGCTTCTTGTGGTCCTCCACCGAATAGACGCTGTGGAACGGGCAGGGAGAGAACAGGGACGTACCCGGGACAGCCTCCCGCAAGCGGGCCACGCTATCGGTGTTCTTGTTGCCCAGCAGGTGGCCGCCCAGGCCCGGCTTGGCCCCCTGTGCGTACTTGATCTCCAGTACCCGGGCCCGCTGGATCGTCTCCTCCCGGACGCCGAAGAGGCCCGTCGCCACCTGGGTGATGATGTGGTCGGCGTAAGGGGCCAGTTCTTCGGGATAGCCCCCCTCGCCGGTGGAGACCAGCGTGTTCAGCGCCTGAGCCGCCCGGACCCGGGCCAGCATCACCGGGAGACTGACGGAGCCGTAGGACATGCCGGCTCCGTACCAAGGGACCGAGATGACCACCTGGGGCCGCCCATCATTCCGGTGGTTGAGACAGAGGGAGAAATCAAATTCGGCGGGGTCCGCCAGGGGCGGATGGGCCGGGTCCATCTCCAGTTCAAAAGCGAAGGCCAGCCGGTCAAAGCCGCCGTCGGAAGCGCCGAAGCGGTACTCCCATTCCAATTCCACTGGCGGCAGGCCGGTGCGCGCCTGCTGCTGGGTCGCCAGGAGCAGAGATTGGGGCCAGCGGAAATCTCCCTCCCCGCCGGTCTGGACTTTCAGCATCGGCAGCGCAGAGATGGGCCGGCTTCCTCCCAGGACCTCCCGGAAGGCGGCCTCTTCGGCCCGGTACCAGATGGTCCGCCCCATCTCGCCGCGCAGGCGGCGAACTTCCCGCATCCCCATCGCGCCCAGGGCCTCCAGCATCTGGTCCCGCCAGGCGTTCATCAGGTTCATCACCCGCTGCGCGCCCCACTCCGGCGGAATCTCCCCGGCCTCCGCTGGACACTGACCCCGGTCAGCCCACAGCGCGCACCCCCAGGCCACCAGCAGGATGTCGTCTATCGCCACCAGGTCTGCGCCACAGGCGATGGATTTCACCGCGTGCTCGGCGGTGGCGATCCCTCCGGAGACCACCAGCGTCAGGCGGTCCCGCAGGGCCGCCCGGACCAGGGCCTGATGGACCTCCTGGACGGCCTCCGGCAGGGGACGTCCATCCGTATCCCGCCCTACGGCGTCGGCGCAGAGGTGGACTACCGCCACCTTCTGGCGGGCCGCCTCCAGGGCCACCTCCACCGCCTGCGAGCCCAGGGGGATCCGCAGGCCGACGATGGCTTCGGGAATTCGGGGGACGTCAGCGGGGCTGTCGGCTTCTACTTCTACATACAGGGGCGCCCAGGAGAAATGCTCCGTCTCCGCCGGGATAACGGCGCCCAGGTGAGGAGCAAAGGGCGCCAGGTCTGCGTCGTAGTCGGCGGGGGAGATGAGGGCCAGAGTGCCCAGATTCCGGGCCGCCAGGGCCAGCGCGCGGATCGCGCCGCGACCGGGAAGGGGGACGGGAAGAGGATTGAAGATCACCGGGATGGGTAGGCTGAGGCCGGGGGGTAGAGAGGTCCGCAGATTCCCGCTGGGGTCAAGCCGCAGGCGGTCCGGACGAGCGCCCAGGTCTACCTGGGTGGAGATGTATTCCCGTCCGTGGATGCCATCGCGCGTGGGGCGGACGATTTCGGACATATCCAGCCATATCCCGTCAAAACCATCACCGGCGAATTTGCCGCCGTATCCGGCGCCGGAGATGGGGATGCGGCCCGTCTCGGCCTGATACCATGTCTGCGTGATGATTTCGGCGGTCCAGTGCTCGTCGCCCCGGTGCAGGCGCCCCTCAAAGACGGGATGGCCGTAGTGGATGTACCGGTCCCCCTCGGCAATGGCGAAGGATGCCGGATACCCCCGCTCCGGCGGGGGAGCGGGACGGACGGGGATATGGTAGCGGCTTCTCATGGCGGTTCCCTCCCCTGGTAACGGTTAGTGATGGGCAGCCGCCAGTCCTTCCCGAAGGCGCGCGGCGTGATTTTCACCCCCGGCGGACTCTGGCGGCGCTTGTATTCGCTCCGGTCCACCATCCGGATGACCATCCGGACCGTCTCCTCATCAAACCCGCGCCCGATGATCTCCCGCAGGCCGCAATTTTCCTCCACGTACGCCTGGACGATGGGGTCCAGGACCTCATAGGGCGGGAGCGAATCGGTATCCCGCTGGTTGGGGCGCAGTTCCGCCGACGGCGCTTTTTCCAGCACCCGCTCCGGGATGACTGCCCACCCCGCGCGGGCGTTCCGGTAACGGGCCAGTTCGTATACCAGCGTCTTAGGGACATCCTTGATCACCGCGAAGCCTCCCGCCGTATCGCCGTAAAGGGTGGCGTACCCCACGCTGGTCTCGCTCTTGTTGCCCGTCGTCAGCACCAGCCAGCCGAACTTGTTGGAAAGGGCCATCAGGATGGTTCCCCGGATGCGCGGCTGAAGGTTCTCCTCCGTCACATCCGGCTCCCGTCCCTGGAAAATGGGGGCCAGAGTGTCCAGGAATCCCTGGAAGAGGGCGTCTATGGGGATGACCAGGAAGCGGATGCCCAGGTTGCGGGCCAGTTGTTCTGCATCCTCCACACTATGCGGGGAGGAGTAGCGGGTGGGCATGGTCACGCCGACCACGTTCTGGGGCCCCAGGGCATCGGCGGCGATAACGGCGGTAAGGGAAGAGTCTATGCCCCCGGAGAGGCCGATGACCACCTCCCGGAAACCGTTCTTGTGGACGTAATCCTGCGTCCCCAGCAACAGCGCCTGATAGACCTCGGCGACTCGCTCCAGCGGCAGAGCCAGCAGGGGCGCAAGCGGCTCCCGTTCGGGGACAGGCAGTTCGGGCAACGCTATCCGGCGGACCATCTCCTTCTCCGCGGGGCGGGCTTTCCGCCAGCGAGGATCGCGGAGCCGCTGCCGGAAAACCAGGCGGACGTCCAGGTCCGCCACCACCAGGTCCTCCTCAAATGGTTTGCCTCGCGCGACCAGTTCTCCTTGAGGCCCGCAGATGAGGCTGTAGCCGTCAAAGACCAGTTCGTCCTGCCCGCCCACCAGGTTGCAGTAGGCGACGAAGGCGGTCATGTCGGCGGCGCGCGTTGCCAGCATCCGCTCCCGCGCCTGGCCCTTGCCCATGTGGTACGGAGAGGCGGAGATATTGACGAGGACCTCCGCTCCGGCCTGGAACGCCTGGGCCTCCGGCGGCCCCTCGGGGTACCAGATGTCCTCACAAATGCTGATGCCCAGCGTGACCCCATTCCGGACAAAGACGAGGTTCTCCCGCCCGGCCCGGAAGTAGCGCTCTTCGTCAAAGACGCCGTAGTTGGGGAGATACTGCTTGGGGTAGATGCCGGCCAGATGGCCGTCGTGGAAGATAGCAGCCGCGTTGTAGAGGTCTCCGCTGGCATAGACGCACCCTACAACTGCCGTGAGCCCCCGGGTGGCGGGAGCCAGGCGCCGGAGCGAATCCATCGCCGCCTCCACGAAGTCGGGCTTGAGCAGGAGGTCTTCGGGAGGATAGCCGGTCAGCGCCATTTCCGGGAAGACGACGACGTCGGCCCGCAATTCCCGGGCCCGCTCCATCCAGACCTGGAGTTTCTCCCGATTCCCCTCCAGGTCACCTACGGTGACGTTCACCTGTGCCAGGGCCACCCGCAGATTCATAGACACCTCCCCCGGTATAAAAAAACAGGCCGCCCTTAAAAAGGGCGGCCTGCCAAAAATTGCTCTCTGCGCGTTACAGCGGCGGCTGCCGCCCTTCGGGCGGGCCATACCAACGATTATTATTGTTGGTATAGTGAGCAGCCACCGAGAAATGCATTTGGGCCTCCAATTGGCAGTGATTATACCACAGTTTGGAGAAAGGGCAACTCCGCGCCAGCCCCAATTGGCAAAGCCTCTACCTGGTGGTATAATTGCGGGCGCATCGTCCTCACGGCGCTGGAAACTCAAAAACGGGCAGGGAAACCACTGCCTACGTCGGAGGCTGAAAAACCCGCGGCGCCAACTTTTACGGCCACATCGCCCGCGGCTCTGCGCCTTGCGACCCTGCGACATGCGCCATGCGACTGGTTCTTATAGACGGTCACGCCCTGGCCTATCGGGCCTTCCATGCCCTGCCGCTGGAGGGCTTTGCCACGCGTGACGGCGAGCCCACCAACGCCACCTACGGCTTCACCTCCACCCTCCTCCATATCCTCCAGGAACTCAAGCCCGACTACATCGCCGTCTGCTTTGACGCGGGCCACTCCGGGCGGGATGAGATTTACCCCGAATACAAGGCCCACCGGGACCGTATGCCCGATGAGATGCGCGTCCAGATGGACCGCATCCGTCAGATTGTCCAGGCCTTCGGTATCCCCATTGTTGAGGTCCCTGGCGTGGAGGCCGACGACCTGATGGGCGCGCTGGCCCGCCAGGCCGCTGAGCAGGGCCTGGAGACGGTGGTCGTTACCGGCGACCGGGACCTCCTGCAACTGGTCGCGCCGGGCGTCAAGGTCTTCCTGGCCGGCCGCCGCCTCTCCGACGGCACTCTCTACGACGAGGAGGCCGTCCGCGCCCGCTACGGTGGCCTCTCCCCGGCCCAACTCCGGGACTACAAGGCCCTGGTCGGCGACAAATCCGATAACATCCCCGGCGTGAACGGTGTTGGCGAGAAGACGGCCACCGAACTCCTCCGGAAGTACGGCTCGCTGGAGGAGATCTACAGCCACCTGGATGAGGTGACCCCGCTCCGCTACCGCGAGGCGCTGGAGAAGAACCGGGACCTGGCCTTCCTGAGCCAGCAACTGGCGACCATCCGCACCGACATGTCGGTCCGGTTGAATCTGGAGGAGTGCACCGTCCGCAACTACGACCGGACACGGGTGACCGAACTCTTCCGCCAACTGGAATTCCGCTCCCTGCTGGACCGCCTGCCCGCCTCTGTTGGTAGTCAGGCACGAAGCGATAGCGGAGTGCCGTCCGGACGCTCCGAGCGTCCCACTCAACTCCCCCTCTTTGATGTGCCCGAGCCAAAGAAGCCCATCCGCTCCGCCGCCCCGACTACCCCCCATATCGTGCAGGAACCGGAGGAATTGACCGCGCTGGTGGAGCGGCTCTCCCGCGCCCCCGCCGTCACCTTTGACACCGAGACCACCTCCGAAGACCCCATGCGGGCCCATCTCGTGGGCCTGGCCTTCACCGACCGGGAGGGGGAAGGCTGGTACATCCCCGTCGGCCACCGCCGGGGCCGCCAACTCCCGTTGGAGCACGTCTTGGAGACTGTCCGGCCCCTCCTGGAGGACCCCCGTCTCCCCAAGCAGGCCCACCACGCCAAGTACGATATGACCATCCTGGCCCGCCATGGTGTCCGCGTCCGGGGTCTGGCCTTTGATACGATGATTGCCGAATGGCTCTGTGACCCCGCCAGCCACAACCTGGGCCTGAAGAGCCTGGCCTTCATCCGCCTGGGCGTGGAGATGACCTCCATTCAGGACCTCATCGGCTCCGGGCGGAGGCAAATCACGATGGCCGAGGTGGAGATAGAGGCCGCCGCTGCCTACGCCGCCGCCGATGTGGACATGACCCATCGGCTGGTCCGCGTCCTGGCACCGGAACTGCGCCAGAAGGGCCACTGGGACCTCTTCGTGGAAATGGAACTCCCGCTGGTGGAGGTCCTGATGGAAATGGAGATGACGGGGGTAGCGCTGGATGCGGGCTTTCTGGCGCAGATGTCCGCCGAACTGGGCGCGCGGATGGCGGAATTGGAGGACGGGATTCAGCGGATGGTCGGGATGCCCTTCAACATCAATTCCGGTCCACAATTGGCGGAGGTCCTCTTCGGCGTCCTGCGGCTGCCGACGAGAGGAGTTCCCCGGACCTCTACGGGCCGCTATTCGCTGACGGCGGAGGTGCTGGAATCCCTGCGGGGCGCGCATCCCATTGTGGACCTCATCCTGGAGCACCGGGAACTGGCGAAACTGAAGTCCACCTACGTGGACGCGCTCCCCGCGCTGGTGAACCCCGCCACCGGGCGGCTGCACACGTCGTACCACCAGACCGGAACGGTCACCGGACGGATCTCCTCCAGTGACCCCAACCTTCAGAACATCCCTATCCGCTCCCCACTGGGGCGGCAGGTGCGGCGGGCCTTCGTTGCCCGGCCCGGCTGGGTGCTCCTGGGCGCCGACTACTCCCAGATTGAACTGCGGGTTCTCGCCCACATCTCCGGCGACCCGGGCCTCATTGCGGCCTTTGAGCGGGGGGAGGACATCCACGCCTCCACTGCGGCGGCGATTTTTGATATTCCGATAGACCAGGTCACCCCCGAACAGCGCCGTTTTGCTAAACAGGTCAACTTTGGCCTGATTTACGGGATGAGCGTCGCGCGGCTGGCGCGGGACGCGGGTATCCCCCAGATGGAGGCCGAGAATTTCGTCGCCCAGTACTTCGGGCGTTTCCCGAAGGTGCGGGAGTACCTGGAGCGGACCCTGGCTCAGGCGAAAAACCAGGGGTATGTAGAGACGATTCTGGGCCGGCGACGGTATTTCCCCGTCCTCCAGAGCGCGTCTCCGGCTCAGGAGCAGGCCCGGCGGCGAGCGGAACGGGAGGCCGTCAACGCGCCCATCCAGGGCTCCGCCGCCGACATCATCAAACGGGCGATGCTCAGCCTCCACCACGCCCTCCATGAACGGGGCCTCTCTGCCCAGATGATCCTCCAGGTCCACGACGAACTGGTCCTGGAAGTCCCGCAGGAGGAACTCCCGGTGGTGACTCCACTGGTGCGGGAGATGATGGAGTCTGCCTACCCTCTGCGTGTGCCCCTTAAGGTGGACCTCAGCGTGGGGGCGAACTGGGGGGAGATGAAAGGGTGAAAAGTGAAGCGTGAAATGGGAGTGGGAGGAACAGATGATGGGTACGAAATCCGGAGGTCTGACCGACGTCCCTGGTATCCGGGTGGGGCACGCCACCGACCCGGTGGGGCTGACGGGCTGCACCGTTGTCCTCTGCGAGGAGGGAGCGGTGGGCGGGGTGGACCAGCGGGGCGGTGCCCCTGGCACCCGCGAGACGGACCTTCTGCGCCCGATGCACCTGGTGGAGAAAGTCCACGCGGTCCTGCTGACCGGCGGCTCGGCCTTCGGCCTCGCCGCCACCGACGGGGTGGTGCGCTACCTGGAGGCGCGCGGCGTCGGATTTGATACCGGCGTGGCGAAGGTCCCCATCGTCCCGGCGGCGGTCATCTTTGACCTGAACCTGGGCGATCCGACGGCGCGGCCGGATGCGGCGATGGGCTATGCAGCCTGTCAGGCCGCGTCTGATGGCCCCGTCCCCGAGGGGAACGTCGGCGCGGGGACGGGGGCCAGCGCGGGCAAGGTCCTGGGCATCTCTCGCGCTATGAAGACCGGCGTCGGGAGCGCCGCAATCCACCTGGGGGATGGGCTCGTCGTGGCCGCGCTGATGGTCGTCAACCCCTTCGGCAACGTGGTGGATCCTCAGACCGGGCAGATTCTGGCCGGCGTCCGACCGCCGGATATGGAGCGGCCCGCCGACGCTCTCCTCATCCTGCAATTTCTCCACGAACAAGGGTTGCTCCGTCCCTTCTCCGCCACCAACACCGTTATCGGCGTGGTGGCGACCAACGCCCGGCTGAGCAAGGAGGCGGTCAACAAAGTCGCCCAGATGGCCCAGGACGGCGTCGCCCGCGCTGTTCGCCCGGCCCACACGATGTTTGATGGCGACACCCTCTTCGCTCTGGCGACCGGGGAGAAGCCCGCCGACGTGAACGTGGTGGGGGCATTTGCGGCGGAGGCCGTAGCCCAGGCCATCATGCGGGCCGCCAGATCAGCGGAAGAGGCTGGCGGCCTTCCCGCCTACCGGAACCTCTTTGGCAAATCGGACGACATGAGGTAGAATAACTTTACCGCAAAGACACAGAGGGCACAGAGAAATGGGAGAAAGACTATGCCGAAAGAAATCATCTTTCTGGTAGAGGAAGCTCCGGAGGGTGGATACATCGCTCGCGCTCTGGGATATTCCATTTTCACGGAAGCGGATACCTGGCAAGAACTTAAAGAAGCCGTTAGAGATGCCATCCGCTGCCACTTTGACCAGGAAGAACGTCCGCTTTTGCTTTGCCTGCGCACAGTCCGGGAGGAAGTTGTCACCGTATGAAGATACCTCGCGACCTCGGCGGCGAAGAGCTGGCTACTTTATTGCAGCGCTTCGGTTATCATGTTACCCGCCAAACCGGCAGCCATATGCGCCTGACCACTTTACAGGGTGGAGAATACCATATCACGATTCCTCGTCATAAACCGCTACGGATTGGCACCCTTAGCGCCATCTTGAGAGATGTTGCGGAACGTTTTGAAATAGAGCGGGAGACACTCATCCGAACGCTTTTTGACTAATTAACCCTTACCCATCCAGGAGGACCCGCATGCCCAATCCCGAACTGGAAACCATCACCACCACCTTGCTGGAACGGCTCCAGCAATTCCAGCCCGTCATCGTCACGGAAGATGTCGGCACCGTCGTGGAGGTTGGGGACGGCATCGCCCGCGTCTCCGGACTCCCCACCGTTCAGATGAGCGAACTGGTCACCTTCCCCGATGGCACAATGGGTATGGCCTTCAACCTGGAGGTGGATAACGTCGGCATTATCATTATGGGCGACTACACAAACATCCGGGAAGGCGACCTGGTCCGCCGCACCGGACGCATCGTCTCCGTGCCGGTGGGGGAAGCCCTGCTGGGCCGCGTCGTGGACGCGCTGGGCCGCCCCGTGGACGGCAAGGGTCCCATCCGCACCGACCGGTACCGCCCCATTGAGCGCATCGCGCCGGGCGTCGTCAGGCGCCAGAACGTGGATACCCCGGTCCAGACCGGCATTAAGGCCATAGACGCCATGATCCCCATCGGTCGGGGCCAGCGGGAACTCATCATCGGCGACCGGCAGACGGGCAAGACCGCCATCGCTATAGACACCATCATCAACCAGAAAGGGAAGGACCTCTACTGCATCTACGTCGCCATCGGGCAGAAGCGGGCCCAGATTCGGCAGGTCGTGGCGACGCTGGAGCGGTACGGCGCGATGGAGCATACTATCGTGGTGGTGGCTTCCGCTTCGGAGCCCGCGGCGCTTCAGTACATCGCCCCCTATGCGGGCTGCGCGATGGGCGAGGAGTTTATGGAAAGCGGGAAAGATGCCCTGGTCGTCTACGACGACCTCTCCAAGCATGCCTGGGCCTATCGGCAAGTCAGTTTGCTCCTGCGCCGTCCGCCCGGTCGGGAGGCCTACCCCGGCGATATTTTCTATCTCCACTCCCGCCTGCTGGAGCGCGCGGCCCGTCTGGCCAACCACTACATCATCGTCCCAAAGGATGCGCCTGACGGCGTGAAGGAGGGCGTGGACGGTCAGGTCTACATTGGCCCACTGGGCTGGGAGCGGGCAGAGGAACGGCTGAAGGAACTGGGCGACGGTTACGAAATCCGCAAGGTCCCCGGCACCGGCGGCAGTTTGACCGCGCTCCCCATCGTGGAGACCTTGCTGGGCGATGTCACCGCCTACATCCCCACCAACGTCATCTCCATCACCGACGGGCAGATTTATCTGGAGACGGACCTCTTCAATGCGGGCATCCGCCCTGCTATCAACGTGGGTATCTCCGTCTCCCGCGTCGGCGGCGACGCGCAGACCAGGGCTATGAAGCAGGTCGCGGGCGGCCTGCGGCTGGATATGGCCAGTTATCAGGAACTGGCGGCCTTCGCCCAGTTGGGCTCCGAACTGGATGAGGCGACCCAGCGGAAACTGGACCGGGGCCGTCGCCTGGTGGAAATCCTCAAGCAACCCCAGTACGAGCCGGTCCCGCTGGAGGAGCAGGTGATGATCATCTACGCGGGCACCAAGGGCTACCTGGACCGCGTGCCGGTGGCGAGGGTGCGGGAGTACGAGCGCGCGTTCCTGAACTTCATGCGGACAATGCACCCGGAGGTCGGCGCGGACATCGCCGCCCGCAAGGTCATCACTCCGGAGACCGAGGAGGCCCTGAAGGCCGCACTGGAGGAGTTTAACCGGCAATGGCTGAGGTGACACGGGATTCATCCTGCACCGTCCGCCGAGGAGTCCGACCAGTATGGAAACTCTGAGGGAAATCCGCCGACGTATCCGCAGCGTCCAGAATCTGGCCCAGATGACCCGCGCGATGGAAGCGGTCTCTGCCTCCAAAGTGCAGAAGGCGCAGGCGGCTGTTCTGGCGACCCGCCCTTACGCCCATCGGGCCTGGGAAGTCATCGTCAACCTTTCCGGTGTGCGGGGTATCCCCCTGCATCCGCTCCTGACCGTTCGGGAGCCGGTCCGCTCTGTCCTGATTATCGTCTTCTCCAGCGACCGGGGACTCTGCGGCGCCTACAATCACAACGTGGTTCGCGCGGCCACCGACTATGCCCGGTTGCTTGGTGTGCCGGTACGCTACGTTGCGGTGGGCAAGCGAGGACGGAACATCCTCTGGCGGCTGCGCGCGCCGCTGATTGCCCAGTTCTCCGGCCTGCCCGCCGTCCCCCGCCTCACGGATGTTACTGCCATTGCCCGATTGGCGATGGACGAATTCCTCTCCGGCAATGTGGACGCCGTCTTTCTGGCCTACACCGACTTCATCAACCTGCTCCGCCAGCGGCCGGTGGTGAGGCGGCTGCTGCCGCTGCGGCCCACATGTCTGGAGGACCAGGTCGTTTGCGAGTACGTGGTGGATATGCGGCCTGCAGGGGCGGTGGATTACATCTATGAGCCGTCGGCGGAGGCGCTGCTGGATGTCGTCCTGCCCCGCTTCACCGAACTGCAGGTCTATCAGACCGCACTGGAGGCGGCAGCCAGCGAGCATGCGGCCCGCCGGGCGGCGATGCGCAACGCCACCGACAACGCCGAAGAACTCATCCGGGACCTGACCATCATCCGCAACAAGGCCCGTCAGCACGCCATCACCAAAGAGTTGCTGGATATCGCCGGCGGCGCCGAGGCCCTGCGACAACTGCAGGGGGAGATGGCCGCGTAAAACTTTGGGGGGGCTTTATGGAGGCGCTAAGAATTGAGATGCCGGATGAAATTCTGCAGATGCTGAACCGTACCCCCGGGGAGATGGCCCGAGACCTCCGATTGTACGCGGCGCTTATGCTATTTCGCCTGGGCAAGTTGTCCTCCGGCGCAGCGGCTACCATGGCCGGAATCCCCCGAGTGATGTTCCTGGACTTGTGTGCCGAGTACGGAATTCCTATCTCCCAGATTTCGCCGGAGTCTCTGGCCCGCGAGGTGGCAAGTGCCGAGGGCATCGTTGGTGAGTGACACCAGTCTCTTGCTGTATCTGGGAAGAATTCAGCAAGTTCATC
>DAOTWK010000205.1:0-3253 GCA_034435815.1 Anaerolineae bacterium
GGCGGGCGGCGCAGCCGCCCGCCGCAACATCCCCCAATCTCAATACGGCCGGAGGATGCCCCCTTCCACCCGGAACAGGGCTGCCCGCTGGCGAAACTCCGGACTGAACATCTCCGGGTCGGTGGCGGTCAGGATGGCCTGCTCTACCCGGTCCACCTGGGAGAGAAGAAACGCCCGCCGCTCGCCGTCCAGTTCCGCCAGCACTTCGTCCAGCAGAAGGACCGGGGATTCCCCGGTCGTTTCCTGCATCCAGGCCAGTTGGGCCATTTTGAGGGCCAGGACCGCCGTCCGCTGCTGGCCCCGCGAACCGAACATGCCCAGGTCCACATCGCCAATGAGGAAGCGCATCTCGTCCCGATGGGGACCGGTCAGGGTCATCCCCCGCTCTATCTCCTCCCTGCGCTGCCTGCGCAGGCGTTGCAGGAAAGCCCGCTCCAGGTCCTCCGTGGAGACGCCCGGAGGCGGGCCGCCGGGCTCTTCCAGCGCCAGGCTCATCTGGTAGGTCAGCGCGGGCGGACGGGCGGGGTCAAAGTTGGGCTGATACTCCAGACGGAGCCATTCCCGTCCGCCGGTCATTTCCGCATGCAGGGGGCCGGCATGCCGGGAGAGGTCGGCGATGAGGCGGCGGCGGCCCCGGGACACCACCACTCCGCTGCGGGCCAATTGCTCGTCCAGAGGGTCCAGTTGGGCCGGGTCACCGCCTTCCTCCGCCAGGTGACGCAGGAGGGCATTCCGCTGCCGGAGGGTCTCGGTGTACGTTTCCAGAGCGGCTGCATAGGCGCTATCCACCTGGGATAGGGTCGCGTCCAGGTAGTCCCGCCGGCCTGCGGGCGGGCCGGAAACCAGGTCTACATCCTGCGGCAGGAACAGGACAACGTTCAGGCAGCCGGTCAGGTCCCGCAACCGCCGGGGCTGACGGTCCACTCGGATGCTTTTCTGGAGCCGGACGGCGCCGTTGGCGTTGGAAGCGATGCTCAGGGCGATGGCGATTTCCCGTACCCGATGGCGCCCGACCACCTCCGCCCGCAGGTAAGCGTAGGAGAGCCCTTCCCGCTCCGCTGTCCAGTTAATCAACTGGCGGTCTACGGCGGTGAGGGGGGAACGGCCCGTGGCCAGATAGTAGATAGCTTCCAGGATGGATGTCTTGCCCTGGGCGTTGCCGCCTACCAGGAGAACCGGCCGGTCGGGCCATTCTATCTCCATTCGGACGTAGTTGCGGAAGTTTTCCAGGCTGAGAGAACGGATTCGCATTATGATCTGCGCACTTCTGCGTATCTCTGCAACTACATCTCCACCAACCCCAGGTCGGCCAGCCAGCGGAAGTGCTCCGCAAGCAATGCGGTTGCCTCCAATCCGGTCTCATAGCGGATCAATGTGGCAATTTCCGCGATGGTGCGGTGGCCGTCGGCCCAGTATTCGGCCAGGTTGGGGAGGACGGAGGCGGCCTTCCGCATGCGCTGCTGAAACTCCCACCAGCGGTCCCGGGTGGCCGCGTCTCGGCGGGCCACCTCCTCTTCAGGGTGAAGCGGCCCCCGGAAGCGCCGCCGGGGCATCCGGTCCGCCCCCTCCACCTCCGGCAGTGCCGGAGCGGGTCGGTCGGGCAAGTCGTCGGCCGCGCGGCGGTACTCCTGTGCAGCAAAATCAGCGTCGGCGGTCTGATGGGAGGAGATGTCCACCGGAGCCAGCCGCCGGACGCTCTCCAGTGCTCTCTGATGGCGCTCGATCCGGTACTCCAATCGCCGCCGGACCTCCTCCCGGCCCGGCCCGGATTCTCCGTCCGCCTCCGTCAGGGCGGCCTGGAGTTCGGCGATGACCCTTTGGCGGAAGCGCGCGGAGAGTTCTTGCGCCAGCCAGCGGGCCTCCCGCTCCCCCGCCTGGGCCAGCCAGTACGCGTAGAGGCCGGAAAGGGCCGCCACCCGCCCCAGCATCATCGGGTCCACCCGGTCCGGTGTGTCGGCGCTGGTGTGGTAGTAGCGGTCGGGCCACTGGATGAGCATCGGCATCGGCACCCCCACCGACGGGTCGGAGAAGACGGAGTGGTCGGAGCCGCCGCCAAAGGGGACGTCGGCGGTGCGGAAGAGCGGATAGCCGCCGACCCCGCCGAAGGTCTTTACCTCCGGCAGGAGGAGGTCGCGCAGGCGGGCCAGCAGCGCGCCGGCGAAGTTGGGCAGGGCCTCAGGCGGAGATTCCACCAGCAGGGAGCTGCCGCACTGCTCCTGGTCCTGCCCGACCATGTCCAGGTTCAGGCCGGCGACCAGGCGCGGGATGCGGTCTTCGTGGAACGAAAGCCAGGCCAGGCTGCCGGTGATTTCCGGCACCCAGAGGAAACGGATGGCGCGGCGGGGAGGGGCCAGTTCTCCCCGCGCCAGGAGCGCGGCCAGCGCGCGCGCCGTCTCCAAAAGCGCCGCCGCGCCGGAGGCATTGTCGTTGGCCGAAGGCTGCGGGTGGCAGAGGTGGGCCACCAGGACAATTTCCTCGTCGGTCTGGCCGGGGATGAGGGCCTCCACCACCTCCAGCCAGCCGCTGTATAGAGAGGCGTCCACGTAAGCGCGTACCCGCAGGGTCTGCTCCCGGGCCAGGCGGCGGAGGGTTTCCCCCTGGCGGGGGGTGATGGCGAAGCCGAAGCCGCGCGGCTCCGGCCCGTACCACCAGAAAGAGGTGTACTGGACGGCGTCGGGGAGGGCCCAGGCCGGGCGGACCGGCTCTTGCTCGGTCATACCGTCGTAGATAAGGCCGACGGCGCCCCGCCGGACAACCGCCAAATCCTGGACCCGCCGGACGTTGCCTCGCGCCAGGACGACTTTGCTGGTCAGGTCCTTGCCCTCATATTCCGCCTCCTCCTCGCCTTTCTCCAGGACGACGACCTCCGCTTCGTCGTCAAAGGGGAGGCTGCGGGCGACCAGGTGGAGAGGGAGGTCGCGGAAGTCGGCCAGTCTGCGGGCCTCCTCGGCAGGCGCTGTCAGGTGGAGCGTTGCTGCGCGGGCCTCCCACTCCTGGAAACCGGCCGCGCCCCAGAAGCGCGCGGCGCCGTCGGCGGGGAAAGAGTTGATGCCAGCCGCCAGGCCAGCGCGGGAGACCTCCTGGCAGACCCATTCGGCGGCCTGGCGGAAGCCCGGGCTGGCCTGGATACGGTGGAAGCGGGCGATTTCGGCCACGGCGCGGGTCGCCGCCGTGCCGGAGACCTCGTCCCGGATGATAGGCCAGAGTTTGTGGAACATGGGGACTCCTTAGTTGGACGCGGATGAACGCGGAT
>DAOTWK010000206.1:0-2445 GCA_034435815.1 Anaerolineae bacterium
TTCAGGCCGCCGCCGCAAAAACTCAGGGAGGCCAAAAGGGGTTGGGGGCAGGCGGCTTTGCCGCCTGCCCCCAACCCCTTTCTCTCATAGCGGGACCGGAAGGTTACTCCCCCTTCCTGGCCTGCTCCTGCGCGTAGTCGGTTGGGTGAATCTGCGCGTCGTAAGAGGCGGGGCGCCGCAATTTTCCCAAATCCAGCAACAGAGCGGCCCGGTCAAAGGCCGTTATCTCAATCTCATGCCCCATCTTGATCGCATCAAAGGGACAAAACTCGGCGCAGAAGCCACAGTTCATACAGATACTGATGTCCACATAAAATTCTGCCGGCTCCCGCTGGGGTTTTCCCGTCTGCGGGTCGGTGGCGCGCACAATCCAGATGCACTGCGGCGGGCAGACCCGCACGCAGGTTCCGCAGGCCGTACAGCGGAGTTTGCCGGTCTCGTCATCGTAGACCAGGAAAGGGAAGCCCCGGAACCGCTCCGGTAGCGGCAGCCGCTCCGCCGGATACTGCACCGTGAAGATACCCCGCTTGGTCAGGGGGTGCTGACGGACGGGAAGCGTCTCCGGCGTATACCGCTTGCCGAAGCCTTTCTTGAAAAGCCACCTCAGGTCGTCTATATACGACTCCACGAACCGGCGGAAGGTGATCCAGAGAGATTTGAGGATGTTCCATCCGATATACATGGGCGTTCTCCTATCGGTCTACTTCTCCCAGGGTGATGTCAATGCTGGCCAGGATGATGACCACATCGGCGATGAGGTGGCCCCGGCAGATTTCCTCCATCACGCCCAGATTGATGAACGAGGGAGCGCGGATATGGTAACGGTACGGGTTGGGGCCGCCATCGGAGACGATATAGAAACCCAGTTCGCCTTTGGGGGCCTCAATCCGTCCGTATGATTCTCCTGCCGGAACCTTGAGCGTTGCCGACTTCTTCCCGGCCATAATGGGGCCGTCGGGCAGGCGGTTGAGGGCCTGCTGGAGGATGCGCAGACTCTGACGCATCTCCCCTACCCGTACCAGGTAGCGGTCGTAGACATCGCCGTTCTGACCCACGACAATGTCAAAATTAAAGTCATCGTAGGCAAAATAGGGCTCGGCCCGACGAACGTCGTAGGGGACGCCGGAGGCCCGCAGGAGCGGCCCGGTGCAGCCGTAGGCAACGGCCATCTCCGGCGGCAACACGCCCACGTTCACCGCACGAGCCTTGAAGAGTTCGTTATCGGTGAAGTAGGATTCCAGTTGATCCAGGAAGCGGGGCAGCCGCTCAAAAGCCAGAGCACGTGCCAGGGACAATGCCTCCTCGTTCATATCGTGGGCCACGCCGCCGAAGCGCATATAGTTGCACATCAGCCGGGAGCCGGAGACCATCTCAAAGAGATCCAGGATATGCTCGCGCTCCTCCAGCGCGTAGAGCATAGCCGTGAAGTAGATGCCCAGGTCGTTGCCGGTGAAGCCGATGGAGACGGCGTGGTTCAGGAAGCGGGTGAACTCCGCCATAATGACCCGGATGTACTGGGCGCGAGGCGGCGGCTCCACTCCCAGCAGTTTCTCCACCGCCAAGACGTAGGGGAGTTCGTTGGACATTGAGCAGACGTAGTCCAACCGGTCCGTATAGGGTATATTGCCCAGCCAGATGTTGCGCTCCCCGATTTTCTCGTGGCAGCGGTGGAGGAAGCCCATCATCGGCTCCAATTTGACGATGCGCTCGCCCTCCAGCGTGGCCAGGAGACGGAGGACACCGTGAGTGGAGGGGTGGTGGGGGCCCATGTTGAGCACCACCCGGTCGGCGGGGTGGTCCGGGTTCTCCTGCCGGGCCAGTTCATCATGGGGCGCGTATCCCCAGACGTCCACCAGTGGGCGCCAATCGCGCGGCGACCAGCCAGGCGGGTAACGGAGGTTATCCCCAAAGGGGCTGCGGCTTTCCGCAGGCACCGGCCGACCCTCCGGAAAACGGCTGCCAAAGGGCTTGTGCTCCTCCTCGTAATAGACCTCTTTCCAATCCTTCCGCAGGGGATGACCGTCAAACCCTTCCCAGAGGAGGATGCGCCGCAGGTCGGGGTGGCCGTCAAAGCGGACCCCCATCAGGTCCCAGGCCTCCCGCTCCTGAAAGAGGGCAGAGGGGAAGAGGGGGGCCAGGGAGGGGACTACGGGGTTCTCCCGGTCGGCTTGGACGTGCACGGTCAGCGGCCCACCCCGGCCCTGGAAAAAGTGGTAGACCACATCAAAACAGGGCGGCATGCCGTTCAACGGCTGGGGATAATCCACTGCAGTGACGCTGGAAAGATAGGCATAGTCCAGTTCGTCCCGCAGGTACCGGGCGACTTCCACCAGCCGTTCCCGTGCCACGACGACCCCCTGATACGGCGCCGGGGCAGGCTGGACGGCGTCGGGAAATCGTTCCTGAAGATGGGTGGCAGTGTCGGTCATGGAGCCGATGGATTCA
>DAOTWK010000207.1:0-9023 GCA_034435815.1 Anaerolineae bacterium
GGCTACAACGTGGAGCGGGAAGGGAACCGTCTGCGTCTGACCCTGTACTGGCAGGCGCTGACGGCCCCTCAGGGAGACTACACCCGCTTCGTCCATCTCTTTGACCCGGCGACAAAGACCGTGTTGGCCCAAAACGACTCGCCACCACGCGGGGGGAAATACCCGACCTCCTGGTGGACCGCCGGGGAGGTGGTGACGGAGACCGTCACCCTGTCGTTGGAGGGGGTGCCGCCAGGGGCCTACCGGCTGGCAGTGGGACTCTACGACGCCACGGTGACCCGGCTCCCGGCTACCAGGGCAGACGGAACACCCATCCCGGATGACTATCTGGTGCTCCCTCCAGAAATCCGCATAGAACCCTAAAACAGGAGAACCCAATGGCCCAAACCCGCATTCAGACTCCGGGCCCCCTTCTGGCCCCCGACGGTTCGCTGAGCGCAGTGGGCTGGTCGCCCCACCCGCTCTTGGATTGCAACCTGGAACGGGTCCGCTTCTACCCCCTTCCCCTGCGTCCGTTCCAGTTCCTGCGCGTCAAGCGCTGGGATTACTACGCCGTCTTCACCCCCCGGCGCTTCTTCTCCGCCACCATTGCCCACCTGGGATACGCCGGCAACATCTTCGCCTACACCATGGATTGGGAGACAGGCGAACTTCATGAAGAAGGACTAGTCATTCCCCTGGGGCGCGGGATCCAACTCCCCCGAAACAGCACGGAGGGAGAGAGCCGTTTTGAGGACCGGCGCGTCCGCCTGATATTTCGCGCCGAGGAGGGATTCCGACACGTTCAGGTGGAGTGGCCTTCGTTCCACGATGGACGGGGTATCCGGGCGGATATTCGCCTGGAATGTCCGCCGGACCACGAGTCCATGACCATCGTCATCCCCATCGGACGACGGCGGTTCTACTACAACCGCAAAATCAACGGCATGCCTGCGACCGGGTGGCTTCGGTACGGCGAGGAGGAAGAGGAACTGCAACCGGACCGGAGCCTGGGCTCATTGGACTGGGGACGGGGTGTCTGGGAGTATAGCAGTTTCTGGAACTGGGCCAGCGCCTCCGGCTTCCTGCCCGACCGCAGACGGGTGGGCCTGAACCTGGGGTGCGGCTTCGGCGACCTCTCCGCCGCCACTGAGAACTGCCTGGTGCTGGAGGGACAGGTGCACAAACTGGGCGCCGTCCGTTTTGACTACCGCTCCGGCGACTACATGCACCCCTGGCACTTCACGGACGACGAGGGCCGCCTGGACCTGACGCTGGTACCTTTTAAAGAGCGGGTGGCGCGCACCAACCTGGGAATCATCTTCAGCGAGGTCCATCAGATGTTCGGTCGCTACCAGGGGCGGGTGGTCGCCGACGATGGGGAGGTCATCTCCATCCAGGGACTGATCGGGTTCGCCGAAGAACATCAAGCACGATGGTAGGTATGACCATTATCGTTCTGCTGTTGCTGCTGGATTTCGCCCTGACGACCGCGCTCTCGTGGTTAAATCTGGCCTATCTGAAGCGGCGGGCGTCGTCGCCCTTGCCACCGGAATGGGCGGCCCTGCTGGACGCCTCCCGGTTCCCGCAGATGGTCGCGTACCGGCAGGCCCATACGTGGCTTGCCCAGGGCGCCCGTGTCGCCGACCTGGCGGTGACGCTGGGGATTCTCTTTTCCGGCCTGCTCCCCGCGCTGGCCCGCTGGGCCGTCGCACTGCCGGCCGCGCGCGTCGTCCAGGGACTGGCCGTGTTGGCCGTCCTCGGGGCCATCTCCTACCTGGTCGGTCTGCCCTGGGGCCTCCTCTCCGACTTCGGGGTGGAGCGGAAGTTCGGATTCAGCACCATCACCTGGAAGACGTGGCTTTCAGACCAGGTCAAATCCCTGTTTCTGGCCCTGGTACTGGGGGGCCCGCTGGCGGGCGTCCTGCTCTTCCTGATAGAACGAATGGGGGAGATATGGTGGCTTCCGGCATGGGGATTTGTCACGCTCTTTCAGTTGCTGGTCGCCTACATTGCGCCGGTGGTCATCTTCCCGCTCTTCAACAAGTTTGAGCCACTCCAGGACGAGGCCCTGAGAGAAGACATCTTCGCGCTGGCCCGGAAGGCTGGCTTCCCCCTGGGCGGGGTTTTCCAGATCAACGCATCCCTGCGCAGCACCCACTCCAATGCCTATTTCACCGGCTTCGGGAAGAACCGCCGTATTGCTCTCTTTGACACACTGCTGGAACAACTCTCCCACCATCAGATTCTGGCCGTCCTGGCCCACGAAATCGGGCACTGGAAGAAACGGCACGTCCTGAAGGGAATGGTGGGAGGGATTCTGCTCTCCGGCCTGGGGATGGCGGTGGTGGCCTGGGTGCTGGCCCGCCCCTGGCTCTATACAGTGGTGGGTATGGAGGACCTGTACCGCATGGTGGGGCCGGTCGGGCCAGTGGCGGCGGTGGGGCTATATGTCTTCGGCGTTGTCGCCTCGCCGTTGGGGCTACTGCTGGCCCCGATTGCCAACGGAATTTCCCGCCGCCGGGAGTATGAGGCTGACGCCTACTCCCTGGAGTTGTACGACCATCCCACCGCGCTGGAGGAGGGGCTGATCCGCCTGACCGAAAAGAATCTATCCAATCTCTTCCCCCACCCTCTGGCGGTCATTTTCTACCACTCTCATCCGCCTCTCCTGCAGCGGGTGGAGACCCTCCGGCGGCGCGTGGCGGCCCAAAGGGGTAATTTGTCGTTGCCTCTAACCTAAATTGGGTGTATAATGCAAGTGGAAATACGTCCACCCGGAGACCCTAACCTCCCCAGCCAGTGCAAAGGGTCGTCCGTGGTCTGTCTGTGGTCTGTCGTCCAAGGAGGTCAGGATGCGCGTCAGACGTCCTGTGGTTGCGGGTCAATTCTATCCGTCCGACCGCGCGGGTTGTATCCGGATGATTGAAGAATGCCTTCCCCGTCAGCCGCTCACCGGCCTGCCGGAGCCAATCGTTGCCGGGGTCGTTCCCCACGCCGGATGGGTCTTCTCCGGCCCCACTGCTGCCAAGGTCTTTGCAGCCATCCGCTCCCAGTTCACCCCCGACACGGTCGTCCTCCTCAGCGCCAATCACCGCTGGGGGGGATTCCGACCGGCGGTATACGGGAGCGGGGCCTGGCTGACCCCGCTGGGGGAGGCAGAGGTGGATGCGGACCTGGCCCAGGCGGTCATCCGGGAGGGGGACGGGATGCTGGTAGACGCTCCAGAGGCCCATGCGGGCGAGCATTCCGCCGAGGTGCAGGTCCCGTTCATCCAGTATCTCTTTCCCCAGGCCCGGATTCTCCCCATTCTGGTCTCGCCAGACGAGTCGGCCGTGGAGGCCGGGAAGGTCATCGCCCGGGCCATCGCCGGGTCCGGGAAACGGGCGGTGGTAGTTGGCACCTCCGACCTGACCCACTACGGGGCGATGTATTACGGCTTTGCCCCAGCCGGGAGTGGCGAGCGGGCACTGGCATGGGCCCGCGCCAACGACGAGCGAGTTATCCGCCTGATGCTGGAAATGCGGGCCGAAGAAGTCGTCCCGGAGACGGAGACCCACTATAACGCCTGCGGCGGAGGGGCCATTGCGGCCGCCACTGCCGCTGCCCGCGCACTGGGCGCCAGCAAGGGCGTGTTGCTGGAGTACACCAACAGCCATCAGGTCATGCCCCGGGGCCCTGCCACCGACTTCGTCGGATATGCTGCCGTGGTGTTCGGATGAGACTCTGAGAAGTAAGATGATCCGGGAACTTATCTTAAACCTCACTGACGAGGAACTGCTGTACATCTTGGAGACGCGTCTTCCGGGCCTGTTGGATCGCCACCCGGAACTACTGCGACGGGTGAAGATGCTCTTTATAGACACCCTGGCCCGCCAAGAAGAAGTAGCCGCCATTATGGCCGAACTGCGGGAACTGCGTACCGAATTCCATGGATTTCAACAGGAAACTCGTGAGCGGTTTGACCGGGTAGACCAGCGATTTGAACAGGTAGACCGGCGATTTGACGAGATAGACCGCTGGCGCGAAAAGGCCGACCAGCGATTTGACCATCTGGAGCAACAATTCCGGGACCTGAGAGACTGGGTGGAGATGGTTGTAGGGCGCTTTCAGGTCCGCTCCGGGCGGCGGCTGGAGGATGTGGTGGCTGGCGCCCTGCGGCTGGCTCTGAAACGCCCGGACATTCGCCCCGAAAGCATCCGCCTGCGCCAGAGAATCGTGGATACCGAGGGCTGGGTCTTCCCCCGAGGAAAAATGAAGGAGATAGACTTGGTCGCAAGCGATAGCGAATACCTGGTCTTTGAAGTCAAAACTGCGGCCGAGCCCGAGGACGTAGATGACTTCGCCGATAAAGTGGAACTGGTGCGTCGGCTAAACCCAGATAAAAAGGTCCATGGAGTGTTCATCACTATGGCACCGGAACCCGATGTCCAGGAGCGGTGCCGGGAGCGAGGCGTAGAACTGGCCCGATGAAGAGAGGTGGAAATGGCCCTCTCCCCCGAAGACCGAAAGTACCTGCTCACCCTGGCCCGCCAGACTATCGCCCGAGCCTTGGAGGGCCAGGACCCACCTGAGGTGGACCTGAATACGCTCTCGGAGGCGCTGCGACGGCCTGGTGCCTCCTTTGTCACCCTGACGATGGGTGGGGAACTGCGGGGGTGTATCGGTTCCATAGAGCCGCGCCGTCCGCTGGCCCTGGATGTGCAGGAGAACGCCATCGCTGCCGCCTTCCACGACCCTCGCTTCCCCCCGTTAACCCGCCGGGAACTGGACCGGACCCACATAGAGGTTTCTGTCCTGACCATCCCTCAGCCGCTGGAGTACGAAGGACCGGCAGACCTTCTGGCGAAACTCCGCCCGGAAGTAGACGGGGTCATCATTGAGCGCGGCTGGCACCGGGCCACCTTCCTGCCGCAGGTCTGGGAGAAACTGCCCGACCCTCGTGAGTTTATGGCCCATCTCTGCCTGAAGGCTGGCCTCTCCGCCGACGACTACCGCCGCCCGGGACTGCGGGTTTACACTTACCAGGTGGAGAAATTTGAAGAGGAGCCGGAGAAGTGACTGCGCCGTGCATCCTGGTTGTGGAGGACCATGAACCCCTGCTCTACGCTATCCAGAAAGTTCTGGAGCGGGCTGGTTATTCCGTTCTGACTGCGACCGACGGACAGAAAGGGCTGGAGATCATGGAGCGAGTGCGGCCAGACCTCATCGTTGCCGATATCATGATGCCGAACATGGACGGCTATGAGTTCTACCAAGCGGTGCGCGCCCGCCCCGATGGCCTGACGATCCCGTTCATCTTCCTCACCGCGCGGACAACCCGGGAGGACATTCTGCGGGGCAAAGGTTTGGGAGCAGAGGATTACCTCACCAAGCCCTTTGACCCGGAGGAACTCTTGGTCGTGGTGCGTTCCCGCCTGAAGCGGGCCGAGGAGGTTCAACAGGCCACCGCCAGCGAGTTTGACCGCCTGAAGCAACAAATTGTCACGCTCCTTAGCCACGAACTGCGTACGCCGTTGACCTACATCACCGGCTATACCGAACTGGCCCTGGAGGAACTCCACTCCCTATCTCCGGAGGCCCTGCAGCAATTTCTGGAGGGGATCCGGCGCGGTTCGGAACGGCTCAACCGGCTGGTCCAGGACCTGCTGACCCTGATCCGGCTGGATACCGGTCAGGCGGCCACCGAATTCTGTCTGCTGGTCCGCCCCCATGGGAATTTCGCCGAACTGGTGCGGCGGACGGTGAGCCGATACGAACCCCTGGCGGCTCAATCCGGCATTCTCCTGGAAGTGCGCGCGCCCCCTGAACTGCCGCCCGTCCCCCTCTGCGAGCCGTTCTTTGCCGATGCTCTGGGCCGCTTGTTGGACAACGCGATCAAATTCTCGCGCGGAAAGGGAAAACGGGTTGTGGTGGAGGCCGGTGTATCCGGAGAGTGGGTGGAGGTCAGTGTGACCGATAACGGCGTAGGCATCCGACCGAAGGACATCCCCCACCTCTTTGAACGGTTCCGGCAGATAGACCGGGAGCGTATGGAGCAACAAGGGACAGGGCTGGGGCTGGCCATTGCCCACGAATTGATTCGCCTTCATGGCGGTGAAATCACAGTAGAGAGCATCTACGGCGCCGGGAGCCGGTTCACCATCCGCCTCCCGCTGACCCCGCCGGATTAAGACCAGGATTTACACAGTTCACGTGCCAGACGGGCTTTCCAGCCTGTCTGGACGGCCTGGAAAGGCCGCCCTACTCTGAACATTCAGGAGAACCGATGGCCAACCTTTCTGTGACCATTGCCGGCCTCTCTCTGAAGAACCCCGTCCTTCCGGCCGCCGGGCCGCCGGTCTGGAATGGAGAGGCCATGAAGGCCTGCGCCGCTGGTGGGGCCGGCGCCATTGTCTCCAAGACCGTTTCGGTCCGCCCCGCCGTCGTCCCCACACCCAATATGGCTGAAATCCCTGGTGGGTTTCTGAATACCGAACTCTGGTCGGAACTGCCGGTGGAGCAGTTCATCCAGCGGGAGTACCCGTTGGCGAGGGAGACCGGACTTCCCCTCATTATTAGCATCGGCTACACCGCCGAGGAGATCGCCGAACTGGCCCCCCGGGTGCGCCCCTTCGCCGACGCGCTGGAACTTTCCACCCACTACATCGGCGATGATCCAACGCCCATGGTAGAAGCCATCCGGGCCGCGAAGGCGGCGGTGGATGTGCCGGTATTTGTCAAACTGAGCCCCTTCCGGGATATGAAGACCGCCGCCCGCGCTGCTGCCGAGGCCGGGGCCGACGGCATTGTCGCCATCAACTCCTTCGGCCCCTGCCTGGGGGTGGACGTGGAGACCGGACGGTTGCTGATGGGCAGCCAGGAGGGATACGGCTGGCTCTCCGGGCCGGCCCTAAAACCGCTGGCCCTCCGCTGCGTCTTTGACATCGCCCGCACGGTGGCCCTGCCCATCATCGGCGTCGGCGGCATCAGCAAGGGGACCGACGCCATAGAGTTCTTCATGGTCGGCGCCAGCGCGGTGGGGATTTGTACAGCGGCCATTCTCAAGGGGCCCCGTATCTTCGGCAAGGTCGCCCAGGAAATAGAAAAGTGGCTGGACGACCACGGGTACGCTTCGGTGGAGGAAGTGCGAGGGCTGGCCATTCGCCGCTGGGAGGAATGGACGTTTCGTACGGCTCACGTCCCGCCCCTGCTGGATGTGGACACCTGTACGGGCTGTGGGCTCTGCGAGGCCAGTTGCGTCTACGATGCCATCCACGTGGTGGAGAAGAAAGCGGTGCTGACACCGGAGCGGTGCTATGGCTGTGGTCTCTGTGTTACCCGCTGTCCGGTGCGTGCGCTGAGCATTGCCGGGTAGAAAAGGGAGGTTGCGGCGGGTCGTGAAGCACTCGTCGCAACCTCCGTTCTTCTTGAAGTTCAGGCTACTCCAGGCAAAACTATCGGGTCATTGCGACCGCTCCAACGCGCCCAGCAGAATACCGCCCACCAGGATGATGCCGCCGCCCCACTGTAAGGGAGTCATCCGCTCCCCCAGGAGCAAAAGGGCCAGTCCGAGGGAGACGAGCAGTTCCAGCAGGTTGATGAGGGCGGTCTCAATACCGCCCAGCCGCCGCAGGCCCGCAAACATCAGGAGGCGGGAAATGGCAGTAGTGGCTCCCAGGGCGATGATAGCCCCCCACCCCCCTGCAGGAATGGGCTCCACCGGCCTTCCCTGCAGAACCCGCGCCAGGCCCACCGTCGCGGCCATCGCGGTGAGGATGTAGGGCGTCGCAGCCTGTGAGGGGACATCCGCCAGGAGCCACTGGCCCATCACCAGGTGCCATCCAAAGGTCGCCGCTGAGGCCACCATGAGCATCGCGCCCAACCAGTTCGGCTCCCCTTTGCTCCCCCCGGTGAGAAGATACACGCCGCCAATCGCCAGCGCGATCCGTAGCAGCGTGATCCGTCCCACCGGCTGGCCGGAGGCCGCCAGGAACAGCACCACCCACAAGAGATACAGCGTGTTCAGAAATGAGGCCAGCGACGCGTCCAGGCGGGAGAGGCCGGAGTAGTAGAGCAGCGAACCGATGCCATTGATAACGCCCACGGCGATACAGCCGATTAGTTCCCCCCAGCGCAGCCGGGTCAGCCATTCCCGCCGAAAGAGCAGATACCACCCCCAGAGCAGGAGGACCGCGACCAGCGTGCGGAAGGCAGCCAGGCTGAAAGGGGTGACGCCTTGAGCGTAGGCCAGTTTGCCCAAGATAGGCGCCCACCCCAGGAAGAAACTGGAGAGGGCCGTATTGCGGATCCCCCGCCGACGGGCGGGATCTGAGGGGAGAATTGCCATAGGATTTTGCCCGGGGAAATTGCGATGGTTCGCCGAATCTTGCGCCTGACCCGCTACACAGTGGTCGCCGTCACTCAAGGACTGTTACCAGCCGAAGTGGTGCGGACATATCTCCGGAGCCACGGCATTCCTGCTATCCTCCGTTACGAGAGCGCCGGACGGGCCCTGGGGCTCACGGTGGACGGACTGGGAGAAGTTCGGGTACTGGTACCGGCTCGCTGGGAGCGACAGGCCCGTCGGTTGCTCCGGGCCCGAGAGCACCCCAGACGCTTTCTCAGGGCGCACCGGTCCGCTCGGGTACGGTGCCGGGGCCGTCGGCGGCGACCCAGCGCAGGCCGTTCACGTTGATGCCCCCTACCCAGAAATCCCAGTGCAGGTGGGCGCCGGTGGAGAGGCCGGTGTTCCCAACCCGTCCAATTACGTCCCCCGCGCGCACTGGTTGCCCCACCGCGACCGCTATCTGGGATAGATGCCAGTAACCCGTCAGCACGCCCCAGCCGTGGTCTATGACCACGGCGTTGCCCCGCACTGCCAGCGGCTCCGCCAGGACCACGACGCCGTCCGCCGGCGCATACACCTTTGCCCCCGCCCCGATGTCAAAATCCACCCCTTCGTGGTAACTGTTGTACGGCCCGCCGTTATAGGAGCGACGGGTCCCAAAATATGAACTGATCGCCGCCTCCACCGGCAATCGGAACGGCCCCTGCCAGTACCG
>DAOTWK010000208.1:0-2324 GCA_034435815.1 Anaerolineae bacterium
CGGCATCGGGTTCCTCGCCCGATGCCGCCCGACCACCCGCTCCAGCCGCTGCCGCCAGTCCGCCTTTCCGGCATCCCCGCAAGGAGGCATTCTTGAAGATGACTGCTACAACGGAGAGACAGGGCTGTTTGGGTGTCCTGATCTCATTCTTGCGTCCACAGGTCAAACCCGTTGACGAGATTCTTCCCTACCGTTTGCGGGACCACTTTCTTTCGCCTGCGGAGTTCTCTTTCTATAAAGTCCTGTCTTCCATTCTGGGCACTCAGTTTGCTATTCAATCAAAGGTGAGATTGGCGGACATTTTCTTTGTCCCCCGCCCCAACGAGAATGTTGCTTACTTTAACAAAATTGCCCAACGGCATTTAGATTTTCTGATTTGTGACGCTGTCACAATGAAGCCGCTTTTGGGCATAGAATTGGACGATACCAGTCATCGACGGGGCAGCAGGCAAGAACGAGATGAGTTTATAGGAGAGGTGTTTCAGGCAGCGGGGTTACCCCTGTTGCGTTTCGCCGTACAGCGGGAATACAGCCCAAGAGAGGTTGCTGCGCAAATTGCGCCGTTTTTGGGAGATAAAATTGTCTCCTCTGATGTATCGCGGTCCGCACCGGCAGCTACGACCCCGACGGGTAATGTTGCTCCGAGTAAGGCTGTTCCGATGTGTCCAAAGTGCGGTATCCCTATGGTATTGAGAACGGTAACACGAGGAGAACACAGGGGCAAGCAGTTTTACGGTTGTGCGAATTATCCGCACTGTCGCGAAGTAAAGCCTGTTCCACATCCAGGGGCGGGCCAACCCGTCGCGCCGGCCGACGCCGCCTCGCGGCGCGGCTAATCGGTATCTCGTTGTGGGCGACGGCGAAGCCGTCGCCCGCACCCCCCCTCGACCTTCCTCCGGTGGTTTTGCCACTTACCCTTGCCCCGTTCTTTCGCGAATCCTCTGTGCCAGTACCCGCGCTCGCGCTGGCGCGTCTCCCACATAGCCGGAGACGTCCAGCAGAGCGCGGATGCGCTCGGGGGGCAGGTAGGCCGTCAGGCGGGGGTCGGCGGCCAGTCGGTCGGCCAATGGGTTCGGTTCCCCCCGGCGGATGGTCTCCCAGGCGGCCATACTGTGGGCCCGCAGCACTTCGTGCATCTCCTGCCGGTCGGCGCCGGCCCGCACCAGTTCCATCAGCAGCCGTTCCGTCGCCGCGAAGGTCCCGTAGGTGGCCAGATTGCGCGCCATCGCCGTCGGGTCCAGCGCCAGCCCCCGCACCAGACGAATCGCGCGGCGGAGCATCTCGTCGGTCGCCAGGAAGCCCTCCGCCAGAATGACCCGCCGGTTAGCGGAGTCGTCCAGCGTCCGCTCCAGGAGGGAGCCGGCGGCGTTCTCCCAGGCGACGGCCGGAAGTGCCGCCACGTAGCGGGCCAGAGAGCAGATATTTTCCGCCTGGATGGGGTTGCGCTTGAAGGGCATAGCGGAGGAACCGACCTGGGCGCGGCCGAACGGTTCGCTCCATTCCCCCGCCAGCGGCGACTGCAGCAGCCGCAGGTCCATAGCGAACCGGTGCAAACTCTGGGCGATGCCCGCCAGTGCTACTGTTACTTCCCAATCCTGGCGGCGCGGGCAGACCTGAGTGGTGACCGGATAAGCCTCCAGTCCCAGAAACGCCATCGCCCGCCGCTCCATCTCGGCGGGGTCCAGAAGTTGGGCGTAGGAGGCGGCGGTGCCGACCGCGCCCTTGAATCCCTTGCCGCGCAGGCGGGCCAGCAACCGGTCTACAGCCTCCAGGTCGTCCAGCAGGTCCTGGGCATACTGAGCCAGCCGGTAGCCGACGGTTGTCGGCTCGGCCGGTTGCAGGTGGGTGTAACCCATGCAGGCCCGGTCGGCGGTCTCCTCTATCCGGTCTGCGAAGGCGGAGAGGAGGTCGGTCAGGCGGCGGCGAATAAGGGTCAGCGCTTCCCGCAACCGGAGTGCGTCGGCGTTGTCCAGAATGTCCTGGCTGGTCGCGCCCAGGTGAAGAATTGGCCCGCCGACCGGGCACTGTTCGGCAAACACCCGCAGTTCCGCCATCAGGTCGTGGTGGATTTGGGCCTCTATCTCCTCTGAGCGGGCGATGTCTACATCGTCCTGATGGGCCTCCAGGTCGGCGACCTGCTCGGGGGTGACCAGACCCATTTCAGACTGGGCGCGGGCCAGCGCTACCCAGACCCGGCGCAGGAGTCGGCGGCGGTGGGCCTCGCTCCAGATGCGGCGCATCTCCTCCGAGCCGTAGCGCCAGGTGAAGGGGGAAAGGTAGGTTTCGTGGTCAAACAGGGTAGGCATTGGGCAGTGTGCGTGACT
>DAOTWK010000209.1:0-13027 GCA_034435815.1 Anaerolineae bacterium
GCTGCCGCTCCGGCCTGCATGCAAGCCGCGTTCGTGGCCGACGTGACCGTGCCAGACGGTACGAAGTTCAACAACAACGAGACCTTTAAGAAGACCTGGCGGCTGCGCAACGCCGGGACATGCGACTGGCCCCAGGACTCGGTCCTGGTCTTCGCCAGTGGGGAGAAGATGGGCGGGCCGGATAGTGTCCCAGTGGGCGCCGTCAAGGCCGGCGCGACGGTAGACATCAGCGTGGACCTGAAGGCTCCGGCCAATCCGGGCCGCTACACCGGCCTCTGGTACGTCAAGGCCGGCGGCGCCAAAATCCCCGGCAGCGACGTTTCCGTTGTTATACAGGCCGGGGAGGTCGCTCAGGCCCCTGCACCCGCTCCCGTGGCCCGGGGCAATTTTGAACTGGGCGGTCACGTGGCGGACTTTAGTTTTCCGTATGCTAGCCAAATGCGCTACGCCGGGATGAACTGGGTAAAGACGCAGATTCGCTACCCGGCAGACGCCTCCGGCGTCATTGCCGCCGCCCATGCAGCAGGTTTTAAGATTCAGGTCAGTGCGCTGGGTCCAGCCAATATGACCGGTCAGGCTGGCTTTGAGCAGGAAATCGCCCGCTGGGTGGCCGGTATGGCCGCTGCCGGTGCTGATGCCATTGAAGTCTGGAACGAGCCGAACATTGACCGGGAATGGCAGAACGGCCTGATCCATCCGGCCAACTACACCAAACTCCTCTGCGCGGCGTATCAGGCCATCAAAGCGGCCAATCCCAGGACGGCGGTCATCAGCGCGGCGCCGGCTCCCACGGGCTACTTCGGTGGCTGCCATCCTCACGGTTGCGACGACAAACCCTGGATGGAGGGGATGTGGGTAGCGGGCGCAGCCAACTGCATGGACTACATCGGCGCGCACCACAACGCCGGCGCAACAGCACCCTCGGCCCGCAGCGGTCACCCCGCCGATAGCGGCGACCGCCACCACTCCTGGTACTTCCTACCCCAGACGGAACTCTACTACAACATCTTCCGGGGCACCCGCCAACTCTTCTACACCGAGTTGGGCTATGCCTCGCAGGAGGGGGTAGAGCCGTTTCCGGATAACTTCTGGTGGGGCCGGGGGACGAACAACGCGCAGCAAGCCGCCTGGCTGGCGGAGTCGGTACGCCTGAGCATCCAGACCGGGATGGTGCGCTGCATCATCGTCTGGAACATAGACTTCCTGCGCCCCATCCCCGGCGACCCGCAGAACGGCTATGCCATCATCCGGCCTGGCGGTATCTGTCCGGCCTGCGATGCGTTGCACGCGGTGCTGGGGAGCCGATAGTCCGATGTTGGTTGCGGCGGCCCCGCCGCCGCAACCAACAACACCTGCTGATCAGGAGGTCCTATGTTCCAACCATCCCGATCCACGCGCGAGCGCCAGCAACTGATCATTGGTGTTATCCTCTGGCTGGGGGTCTTTTTGCTGGGGGTCTTCTGCCTCTGGTGGGGCTTCTTTGCCCCACAACCGGAGACGTCCCGGCCCGCCGCGGAAAGCGCCACTCCCACGATGACCGCTACCCCGAGCGGTGGCCTGGTGCCTCTGGCAACCGCCACTCCGTCCTCGGGCACCGGCTCCCAGCCCACTGTCCCCTTGGACCAGGAGGTCTTCGGTTACGGCATTGCTGCCCACGCCGTTGTCGGCGACCCCAACCATACAATGGATGTGGTGAAGTCGCTGGGGTTGGGTTGGGTCAAACAGCAGGTCCGCTGGGACCTGGTGGAGCCCAGCCCGGGCCAGTACAACTGGGGAATGTACGACGGGGTGGTGGACGCCGCGAACATGCGCGGCCTGCGGGTCATGCTCAGCGTGGTGCACGCGCCGGCCTGGAGCCACACCAGTTATGTGGACGACAACCCCGAAGGCGCCCCGCCGGACGACCTGACCCTCTTCGCCGACTTCCTGGGCCGCCTGGTGGACCGCTACCGGGGCCGCATCCACGCCATAGAGGTCTGGAACGAGGAGAACCTGGACCGGGAATGGGACACGGCGGAGGGTGTGAACCCGGCCCGGTACGTGGAGATGCTCCGCATGGCCTACCAGGTGGTCAAGAGCCGCGATCCTAACATTATCGTCATCAGCGGCGCGCTCTCGCCGGTGGGCGCTACGGCCACCGACCCCAAAAACCCCAACCGCATCATCTATATGGATGATTTCCAGTACTACCAGGAGATGATCGCCAGAGGGTTCCTGAGTTATGCTGACTGCGTGGGCGTCCACCACAATGGCTACAACATCCCTCCGGACATCGCCTGGGACGACAAGACCTATCAGGACCCCACTGCCAAGTTCCGGGGCTTCTGGGATAATCCCCACCCCTCCTGGTCCTTTCGCAGCACTCTCTGGCGCTATCGGGACGCCATTTCCGGGATGAAACCGCTCTGCGTGACGGAGTTCGGCTGGGCCTCCTCCGAAGGGCTGGGGACGCCGCCGCCCGGCTTTGAGTTTGCGCTGGATAATACCCTTCAGGAACAGGCCGACTATATCGTTCGCGCCTACCAGTTGATGCGCCAGTGGGGCTTTGTCCGCCTGGCCTTCCTCTGGAACCTGGATTACATCCAGAAGACGGGCCTGCCCCCGGAAAAAGACCCATACGGCCCATACAGCATCATAGACCCTCAGGGTGCCCCCCGTCCGGCCTTCGGGGCCATTATGAGCATGCCCAAACCATAGCAGCGGATGCGGGAATGCGATGGACGTGGCGGCGAAACTGACGGCCCTCCTCCAGCGGGAGATGTATGCCTCCTGACCGACGTCCGCTCCGGCTATTCGTGTATCTCCTCCTGGCGCTGGGCATCGCCGGTCTGTTCCTTATGAGGAGACCGTCCTCCCCTGCTCCTGAGACTCCCACGCCGTCTCCGCCTCCGCCTCCTACTCCTACCTCCTGGCCGCGAGCCCGGCTGGGGTCTCCCGAATACGGCATGGTCGCCTTCCTCTGGTGGCGGGAGGAGGTCGCCGACCGGGACCTCAACCTGATCCGGGACGCTGGTTTCACCTGGGTTCGTCAGAACCTGCACTGGGTGGATGTGGAATTGTACAAAGGGGGCTTTGACTGGCGCTACAGCGACCGCATCGTCCGGCAGGTTGAGGAGCGAGACCTTAACCTATTCTTCCGGTTGCACGGCCTGCCCCGTCCCGATTGGGTCTCCCTGCCCGAAGACCCGACGCTGCCGGTGTCGGTGGAGGACTTCGCCGACTTCTGCGGCGCGGTCGCGGCTCGCTACCGGGGACAGGTGCGCGCTTACCAGGTCTGGAACGAGCCGAATCTGGCCCGGGAGTGGGAAGCCCGGGCGCCGAACCCCGAGGGGTACGTCCGCTTGCTGCGGGCCTGCTACATCGCCATCAAGCAGGCCGATCCGGACGCGCTGGTCGTCTCCGCCGGAATGGCGCCGACGGGCACCGAATTGCCTGTCGCAATGCCCGATGTGGACTACTTCATCGGTATGTATGAGGCGGGCGCGGCCCCGTACTTTGACCTTCTGGGCGTTCATGCCCCCGGATTCGCCGCACCGCCGGAGGCCTCACCGGAGGAGGCCGCCACCAACCCCGCCTACGGGGGCCAGCGCTTCTTCTGCTTCCGCCACACTGAAAATGTCCGGGAGATCATGGTCCGCTACGGCGATGGGGAGAAACAGGTCGCGATCACCGAGATGGGGTGGACCTCCGACCCCATCCACCCCGAATACTCGTGGTTCGCAGTCACTGAGGAGCAGAAAGCGGACTATCTGGTGCGGGCGTTCCGGTACGCGCGAGAGCACTGGCGGCCGTGGGTCGGTCCGATGTTTGTCCTGGCCATCGCTGACCACGACTGGACCCCCGACAACGAACAGTACTGGTGGGCCATCACCGAACCGGGCTGGCCCCTGACCGTCGTCCGTCCTGCCTACGAGGCGTTGAAAAGCATGGAGAAGTAAAAGCGCAACTTCCCTCCGCTGATCCCTCTTATGCGGGGAAACTCGCCTCCCGATTAAACCGGTCCCAGGCCAGAGAGAACAGTAGCGGCGGGCGATGCCGCACCGGGGTGTTTGCGACAACTTTACTCCAGCGCTCCGTGGCCGCTGCTGCCCGCTCAAAGCAGGAAGTGCTGAAGGCCCGCAGGGGCTCCGCCCGTTCTGCATGGCTCATTCCCCGGTATCGGTCAACGATCTCCGCCGCTTCTCGCAAAAATGATGCTTCCAGAGCGTCTCGTTCCTCCCGGTAGAGCGGCATACGGCTGGCGTAGTCGCGAATCACCTGGCGGTGGAGGCGTTCGTGGCTCCACCACAAAGTGCGGGGGTCATAGGTACCCGTGGGCTCTACATCCAGGCCTGGGATGGAAGGGAGCCCCGCCCCTCCCAGAAACACCGGCTTGAAGATACTCGTACAGATGCCGGAGGTGCCCGTCACCCAAACAACGGGCATGCCAGGGATGAGATGGGCGATCATTGCGCCGACGGACTGGCTGGGGCGGGTTGGGCCCCACCCGGCATGGACACAGATGGTATCCATAATCCAGCCTCGACCGGGATTCCAGAGAGGGTCAGCGGATGCTTCCGGTCCATGGTCTCGGAGAGCAGCCATCATCGTCTCCACGGTGATGCGGCCTTTCTGGGCTTCCAGGATGGCCGTAGAGCGGCGCTGGCGAGGCCGACAGCCGTCCAGTCGGGTGTAGAGGAAATCAGAATAGCAGCGGGCGAAATGAAAGTCGTCCCGTGATTTACACCACCCCCTCTCCACCGCATATTCCACCAGGCCCGGAGAGGCCTCATCCCATTCGGAACCAATGGTCAGGCCGTTGGAGATGGTGCGCACATCCCGCACCCGTTCGGCTGCCCATTGCTTTCCAACCGTCTCCAGCACCCAGGCTTCCCGTGGGTCGGCAATGATGTAGGAATTGTGATAATAGGTCTTGTGGCGGAAGCCGCAGTTCCCGCCCTGACCGTAGGTTTCCAATAACTGGACGATAATCTCCAGCGCGCGGCGGGCGGTGTCGGCTCGCTCCAGCGCCAGGCGAATGAAGTCCATCCCGATCAGGCCAGGGGTCTTGCTATAGGGTTCCCGGGTGAAGACGGCCTCGTTGCCGATGGCCACCCCGTGTTCGTTGACGCCCATCTCACAGCCCCAAATCCAGAAAGGCTTGCAGAGCAGGACTTCGTACGTTTCCGGCACCTGGGGTACCTCTATGTAGGTGCATTTCACCGCACTTCCGGGTTCGTGATGGGCATGGGGAATGTGGACCAATACATGGGCCTCATTCGGCTCCCGGTCGCTGTTTTTTGCCAGAATCACCGTTCCGTCGGCTGTGGTATTGCCTATGGCCACCAATGTGTCACACATGGTTTACCTCCTGGCAAGTCGTGCTTGATGCGATTTCCTGGACGGCAGGAAGCGCTGCAGAGGGCGAAGTCGCCCCTTCCAGTTCCCTCTGAAGTTCAAACACAAGTTGGGACAAGGGTGTTTGTTCGGGCTCAACAGACGCATATTTTTATGACCGCCCTTGCTTCGGGCAAGCGGAAGGTTCCTCTTACCTTTCACCCTCCTTGTTCTCCCGAGAGGGAGATGGGGAGGGATGAGGGCGGGAAAGAGCGCGGCTGCTCCAACTTATGTCCGAACCTCGGGTTTCCTCCTTTTGGAAATCTGTAGTAAAATCTGCATACAGGGAGCGTTGCGGCTATCCGACCCTCTTTTATAACGCCGCCTGCAGGTCGGCCAGGGCCTGCCGGTAGAGGGTGGGGGCTTCCCGACGCAACCGCTGAAAATCCGCGGCCACCCGTCCACCGGAGACAAAGTAGGCCAGCGCCCCCAGGAGACTGATGCCGTTGACCGATGAGCCCTTCAGGACACCGGTGGGGTCAAAAAGCAGAAAGGGGTAATCGGGGTCAGCGATAACGAAGTCGCCGGGGAGGTCAAACTGGGTGGCGGCAAAGCAGATGGCTGTTACTGCCTCGTCGGAGGCATCGGGGCCGGCAATCGTCAGAGGGTCAAAGCCGATGGCCTCCAGCAGGGAGATGCGGCATGCCACTCCCCACCGCCGGACCCGGAGCACACACCCAGCCTGGCCGACCCGCACCGGTTCGCAGACGGCCGCATAGCCTCCTGGCAACTGGAGGACGACCGCGTGCTCCCGTAGGGAGCCGTCCTCAGAGACACTCCAGTAGCAGGCATGCCAGTTCTCTACCGGGTACCGACCGGGCAGGTTGTTGAGCACTTGGGCGGCTGCCGGTGCCCGGCTGGGACGAAATGCGTTTCCACCTCGCGTCGCCATTGGCCTTCCAGTTCCATTATAGCATCAACCGGAGAAGGAGCAATCCGTCCGGCTGTTTGCGAAATTGGGTATCGTTGTTGCGACGGTGGTGAAACCGCCTTCGCAAAAACGTAACAATTCAGTCCTCATCCCACCCGGATGGGGAGGGATGGGTATGCCTTGCCCATACGGTTTTGCGGCGGCCAAAGGCTGCCTCAACCCCCTTCTCATCCCCCGGAGAGGGGGATTATAAGTGTAGTTTTTTCAGAAAACGGGGAGCCGCTGGCTCTGGCCCTCACCCCACCCCCTGCCGGGAGGGGGTGGAGATGGGGGCGGCGGCCATCGGCCGCCGCCACTCGCTCAACATACTTGCTGTAACGAAGGGAGTAGAATGCTGAGTGAAGAGGAGCGGGAACGTTTTGCACGGCAACTGGTTCTGGAGGGAGTCGGGGAGGCTGGTCAGGAGCGGCTGAGGGCCGCACGGGTGCTGGTGGTAGGGGCAGGCGGTCTGGGCTCGGCGGCTTCCTTCTACCTGACTGCCGCCGGCGTCGGCACCCTGGGCATCGTGGATCACGACACGGTCTCCCTCTCCAACCTCAACCGGCAAATCCTCCACACGACTGCTGAACTGGGCCGTCCTAAAACGGAGTCGGCCGCGCGGCGGCTGACGGCCCTGGACCCGGCTGTCAATCTGGTGCTCTATCAGGAAGCCCTGACATCCCGGCGGGCTGCCGAACTGGCGGCGGCCTATGACTTGGTGATAGAGTGCTCGGATAACTTTGAGACCAAGTTTCTGGTCAACGCGGCCTGCGTGGAAACCGGCACACCTTTGGTCTGGGCATCCGTGCTGGCGTGGGAAGGGCAGATGTCCGTCGTAATGCCGGGAGCAGGACCCTGTTACCGGTGCCTGTTCCCCCCATCCATCCAATTAGATCAGGTTCCCACCGCCCGGGAGGTCGGCATTCTGGGCGGCATAGCGGGGACTTTCGGCGCGCTGGAGGCAGTGGAGGCGGTCAAGGTCCTGCTGAATATTGGCCACCCGTTGATCGGCCGACTGCTGGTATGGGATGGCTGGAGGGGGACTTTTGAGGAGGTGGCTTTCGCACCCCAGCCGGGATGCCCCGTGTGTGGGGGGCCCCCTATCTGATCGGGGAGATTTTGCGAAACCATCCCCACTTGTCTTTAAATGAATTGTGTGGTAATCTTATGTATGAAAAGGGAGTTTTCCCACCCGGCGCCACCGTCGTCCCATCGCCGTGCAGCGAACTGACCGGTCTTTTACCAAGGGGGAGCCATGCTCAACAAATTGCTGAACCTCTATAACACCCGCAAAACGACCCTGGCGTTTGCCGTCGGTGCCATTCTCGGCCTGGTGGTGGGCCTCCTCTTCGCCTGGGTCATCTGGCCTACGTCCTACTATAACGCTACCCCGGAGATGCTCCGCCGGGATTTCCGGGATGATTACCTGGCGTGGGTTGCCCGGGAATACGATCAGAACCGCGACCTTCAGCAGGCCCAGACCCGGCTGGGTGTCCATCTCTGGAAGGGGGACCCGGTGGCGATGCTGGAGGACCTGGCTCAACGGCGCGGCGGTGCAGATGGACAGAACCTTGAGGCGTTGGCCCAGGCCCTGAAAGAGGCGCCGGCTCCCGCACCCCCTGGCCCCACTACCCTGCAACGGGTCCGTCCCTTTTTGCAGATTTGCGGCATCGGGCTACTGGCCGCCGCTCTGGCAGCGCTCCTGTACTTCACTCTTTCCCGCCTCCGCCGCCCCCGGGTCCGCCCCGTCTCCGAGCGGGCGGCCGCCTATCGCCGGGTGGAGCCGACTCGCTGGGAAGAGGAAACGCCTCCGGCGCTTCAGTTCAACACTACCTACGTTCTGGGAGACGACCACTATGACCCTTCCTTCAGCATTGAACGGGGTGCTGATTTCCTGGGGGAGTGCGGAGTGGGCATATCGGAAGCCATTGGCGTGGGTGACCCGAAGAAAGTGACCGCACTGGAAGTGTGGATGTTTGATAAGAGCGACATCCGCACCGTAACCAAGGTCCTGGCCAGCGGGTTTGCATATCAAGACCCGGCGTTACGAACCAGACTGGCGGCGAAAGGGGAAATCGTCCTGGCTGAGCCGGGTGCCGAAGTCATCCTGGAGACAACCACTCTGGTCTTGCGAGCGCGGGTGGTCAATATGGAGTACGGAGTTGGGCAACTCCCACCGGAGAGTTTCTTCCAGCGCATTTCTCTGGAATTGGGTGTGTGGTTTAAAGAAGGAGAAGAGGGAACTCCTCTGCCCGACGAGTTTGCTTTCCCGCCCACTTTATAGGCCCGCTCGCGAAAAGCGCCAGTGGGAACAAAGAGCGAGAACAGAGAAAGGGGATTCCGCAGCGGTCAATTGCTGCGAATCCCCTTTTTGTCTTATACCGGGACCTGACAACATACGATAAGCGATACGCAGACCGCGATTCACGATATGCGACTTGTGACCTCTCTCCTGCGCCTCTTTTTTCGTCTGCTCTACGGCCCCTTCGCCTGGACGTATGACGCCGTCGCCTGGGTGGTCTCCCGAGGGAAATGGACGGCGTGGGGCGCGGCGGTCCTCCCCTGCATTCCCGGCGGGCCGGTGCTGGAACTGGCCCATGGTCCGGGTCATCTGCTTCTGCGGATGGCCCGCCAGGGGCTCCGACCGGTGGGCCTGGACCTCTCCCCGCAGATGGGCGCACTGGCCCGCCGTCGCCTCTGCCAGGCCGGTTTCTCCCCGCGATTGGTGCGGGCCCGGGCCCAGTGCCTTCCTTTTCCCGATGGCACTTTCCAGGCCGTCGTCGCTACCTTCCCCACGGAGTTCATCCTGGACCCCGCCACCGCGCGGGAGGCCGCACGCGTAATGGCACCAACGGGATCCGTCGTTGTCGTGCCTGTTGCCATTCCGGGCGGGCGGGACCCTCTGGCCCGTGCTCTTCGTCTCCTCTATCGCATCACCAGACAGGACCGGTTCCCACCTGAAGACCCTTTCTCGGCCTGGCGGAATGCCGGATTTTCCCTCCACACCGAATGGCGTCAAGTGGGTCCCGACGCGGTCCTGCTGGTCCGGGGCACCCGGTCCTGATTCACTTTATCACATCTCCCGTCTCATGCCATCATCTCCCCCACTTCCCGCAGCGTCCGCACCACCTCCTTCGGCAACGTCGGCGGCTTCTTCCCCGCCGCGTAGCACCCCCAGATCAGTTGCGCCGTCCGCTCCACCACCTCCAGGATGTTGCAGGCCCGCCGCAGGCTCGTCGCCGCCGCCACCACCCCGTGGTTCTGAAGCAGGCAGACGGGATTCCGGCCCATCGCCTTCACCACCGCCTCCGCCAGTTCCTTCGTCCCCGGCATGATGAACGGGACCACCGGCACCTCCCGCAGGAAGGCCGCCTCGGTCGTGATGGGCAGGAAGGGGAGCCCGCTCAGGGCCAGAATCGTCGCGTAGGGCGCGTGGGCGTGGACCACAGCCTGCACCTCCGGGCGGGCCCGGTAGATCGCGGTGTGCATCGGCCACTCCGACGACGGCGCCGGGACGCCCTCGTCCAGAACGTTGCCCGCCAGGTCTATCCGGACCATCAGTTCGGGCCGCAGGTCGCCCTTGTAGAGTTGACTGGGCGTGATCCAGCACTCCTCCCGGTCCTCCACCCGCACACTCATATTCCCACCGGTGGCGGTGATGAGCCCCAACTGATAGAGTTCGTTGATGGCCCGGACCATCTCCACGCGCGGGTCCTCCCCCGTTGGGGTAGGCACGGGCCGGGGAACGGTCGGGGCCGGCGCTGTGGCCAGGGCGGAAAAATCTACCCCGCCCACCTCCTCCCGCGCTGCCGTATAGAGGCGGATCAGGTCGCCCTGGACCCGCTGGACGCCCATCGCGGTCCGGACGTCCCCGCTGAAGGAGAGTTTGCCGCTCATCGCCGCCTTCTGTCCGCTTATGCGGCCGGTCAGGATGCTATCCAGCACCTCCGCCGTCGCCTTCATGCGGACCTCGGCCTGAGTGGGCGGCGCGCCCAACCCGGCGACCACCTCCCCGTCCTGGAAGCCGATGTAGAACTCCAGCCCCAGGTCGGTTATCGTGTAGTGGGTCATCACCCGCCGCTTTGCGGCGAAAGCCACGAGCGCCGGGTCGGCGACGGCCTTCTCGCAGAACCGGCGCAGGAGTTCTTCAGCCGTATTGCGGATGGCGTGCTCCGTACTGCGTGTCGCGTGTTCCGTGCTCATTGCAACCGGCTCTCCGCTACCTACTCCTTGCTCCTTCGCTTCCCGCTCCGGGCGACGGGCGACCTGCAAGTCTACAATCGCCGGTCCGGGGCGCTCCGCGAGGCTCTCTAAGACCCGCTCATCGGCTCTCCGACGCGGGCCTGTCCAGGAGAATCCCTCCAGCGTCTGCGGGTTCAGGACATGGCGCGGCCGCTCTCCGGCCAGCATCCGCCGCAAGTCCTCCACGACGATGCGGCCCTGGTGCGCGGCTACTTCCTCCGTGTTCCCCCCGATGTGTGGCGTGGCGATGACGTTGGAGAGTTGGAGAAGGGGGTGGTCCGAGGCTGGCGGCTCCACGGAAAAGACGTCCACCGCCGCTCCGGCCAGATGACCGCTCCGCAGCGCTTCGGCCAGCGCTTCCTCATCCAGCAGCGCCGCACGCGCGGTGTTGACCAGAAAGGCCCCCCGCTTCATCCGGGCCAGCGCCTCCCGCCCGATGAGCCCGCGTGTCTCGTCGGTGACCGGCGCATGCAAACTCACGAAGTCGCTCTGGGCCAGCAGGTCCTCCAGAGAAACCAACTCCGCGTCGTACCGCGCGGCCTCCTCTGGGCGGATGTATGGGTCGTAGACCAGGAGTCGGACCCCAAAGGAGGCCAGCCGCCGGGCGACCTCTCGTCCGACCGCGCCCAGTCCGACCAGTCCCACCGTCTTTCCCCAGAGTTCTCGGCCCAGGAAGGCCTCGTACGCCTGCCCCATGCGGCCCATGTCCCCCGCCTCGCCGCCGGGCTGACGGAGAAACTTATCGGCGGGGATCAGTTTGCGCGCCAGCGCCAGCATAAAGGCCACCGTCAGGTCGGCGACGGCGTCGGCGTTGCGGCCCGGCGCATTGAGGACGGGGATCCCCAGCACACTGCAGGCCTCCACATCCACGTTCACCACCTGCCCCCGGCAGGAAGCGATAACCCGCAGGTCAGGCAACTCCTTCAGCGCCTCCAAGTCTACAATATCCGCCTCGGTGATGAAGACGTGGACCCCTTGCAGGGCTTCCACCAGGTCATCGCCGGTCAGAATCCGCAGCCCTTCCCGATAACTGGCGTACTCTACCTCTCCCAGGCGGCGCAGTTCGGCCAGGCTCGCTTCGTCCATCTGCGCAGTGACCAGAATCTTCGGGCGGAAGGTGATGCTTACAGGCCTGGCGGCCTGCGCGCTGGCGTACTCCAGCATCCGGGCAGCGGCCCGGTCGTGACCGTCCGCCAGCATTGCCCGTACGTCCTTCCATTCTGCGTAGAGGACCTCGTACGTCCGGGCGTTTTCTTCGTTCGGGTAGACGGTGCGGATGCGTGCCAGATGTGCGGCTCCCTCCGCCAAATCCGCAAAGAGTCCGGTGCCGACCCCGGCGCAAATTGCCGCGCCCAGGGCCGTCCCTTCCGGGATTTCGGAAACCCGCACGGGCTGCCCCAGGACGTCGGCGACCAGTTGGGCCCAGAAGGGACTGCGGATGAGGCCGCCGGTCATCCCGTAGCGCAGGCTAACCGCCTGCGTTACAACCGCCGCGACCTGCTCCACATCGGCCCGCTTGGCCCGCTCGTAGGACGGGCTTTCAGCCTGTCCGAGCTGGCTTTCAACCTGTCCGCCTTGAGGCAAACCGAACGCCCCTTTTATCTGCTCTGCAACCTGCTCTGCGTTGGCCCGCAGGACGAAGGCCAGCCCCTCCAGGACGGCCCGACAAAAGTCCGCTCGGCGGGAGGGGCCGTCGCCGTCCAGGAAGGGGGAGAGGGTGAGGCTTCCCGCCGGGAAAGCCATCGCGCGGGCGTTGAAGACCTGCCCGCCGAAGGTGGAGAGGATGCCTCCAGCGCCGGGGCGGCCTCCCGCGGCCTCGCCGACCAGCCGGGCTGCCGGTCGGGGTGACTCCGGGAAGAGGAGCCCCGCCAGCCAGTCCAGCGCTTCCCCCAACGGCCCCCCGTTACTCTCCACGACCCAGCGGTCAGGTAGCAGGTGGGGCCGGGTCCAGAGGCGGCCCTCCGGGTCCAGGACGGGGCGAGCGGCCACTCCCTGTACCGGCCCCGTTGTCCCGGCGACGATGCCCACATCGCCTGGCCCGATAGCATTCAGGGCCAGGAGCGCACACTGGGTATCGGCCCCGCCCACAGCGATGGGAATCCCCGGCACCAGCCCCAGGTCGGCGGCGGCAGACGCCGTCAGGCGGCCCAGGAGCGTCCCTGCCGGGCAGACGGGCGGGAGAAGCGACGCCGGGAGCCCCATTTCCGCCAGGAAGTCCGTCATCCACTCCCGCCGGGCGACGTCAAAGAGCATGCTCTCTCCGGCGTGAGAGAAGTCGGTCGCGGCCTCCCCGCAGAGGCGGTAGGCGACCCAGTCGCCGACGGTGAGCGCCACCGCGCCCTCCAGCCACTGGGGGTGATACGTGGCCAACCAGACCAGGCGCGGGGCCATAAACATCGGCGCGGGCCAGCAGCCGGTCCGGCTGCAGATCCGCGCCCCCGGTCCGGCGGCCATCTCCATCCCCTCGGCGGCCGCGCGGGCGTCCCGGTTGGGGACGGC
>DAOTWK010000210.1:0-7690 GCA_034435815.1 Anaerolineae bacterium
CGACCTCCCCGGAAACTACGAGGCCCAGGCCGTCGGGCCAGGCGGGGAGCGCGGTCGGGCTTATATCCACATCATCGCCTGCACGCCCACCCCACCCCCCACGCCGACGCTCACTCCCACTCCAACCCCGACGCCCACGCCGCCGCCCACGCCCATCCCGGAGGCGGACCCGGCGGGCGACCTCTTCATCTACGCCACTGGCGCCGCCGCCCCTGCCCCTTTTGACGGCATGGACATCCGCAACGGTTCCTTCGCCGCCGACGGGCGCCTCCAGACCCAGGGCATCCCCGCCGAACTGGCCGGGTGGGCGCAGGCAGGGGAGACCGTCCTCTGGATGGCCCTCTACACCCCCATCCCGGAGAGGATACCGGTGCGGGCGGACTGGCTCTTCGTCCTGGACCTGGACGGGAATGGGGGGACGGGCCGTCCGCCGGGGACCCGTCCGGTCAACCAAGGGCTGGGGGACGAGGTGGCCGTAGGGCTCTACTACGACCCGACTGACGGCGCGTTCCACTCCTACCTTCTGCTCTGGAATGCCGCGCGGCGGGATTTTGATGACGGTGGGGAGCCCCGCTACTGGGTCTCTCCGGACCGCACCGTGGTGGCTCTGGCGGTATCGGGGGATATCCTGGGGCCTCGGGGGTTTGCGCCGGAGGCGGCGCGAGGCCGGGCGGCGACCATCGCCTACACCACTCCCCAACCCGTTGCCGACTTCTACCCTCAGTAGCCCCGCTCCCTGCGCCCTACAACATGCGACATACGACATGAGACCCGAACCCTGCGACCTGGGCATCGTCATCGTCAACTACAACACCCGCGACCTGCTGCGGGCGTGTCTGCACACCGTCTACGCCAGCCGGGGGGACTTCACTTTTGAGGTCTGCGTGGTGGATAACGGCTCCACCGACGGGAGCGGAGAGATGCTGGAGGCAGAGTTCCCCCAGGTCCGCCGGATTCTCAACCCGGATAACCGGGGGTACCCGGCGGCCAACAACCAGGGGCTGCGCCTGCTGGGGTTCCCGGACGGCGCCGACGCGCCCCGGTTCGCCCTGCTCCTCAACCCGGATACCGAACTCCCACCCGACGCGCTGGCGAAGATGCTGGCCTTCCTGGACGCGCATCCGGAGGCCGGTGTTGCCGGGCCCAAATTGGTGCGGCAAGATGGCTCCCTGGACCTGGCCTGTCGCCGTTCCTTCCCGTCGCCGGAGGTCTCCTTCTACCGGTTCTCGGGCCTGGCGCGTCTTTTTCCCCGCAGCCGTCGCTTCGGGCGCTACAACCTCACCTACCTGGACCCGGACGAAAGGGCAGAGGTGGACGCGGTGGTGGGAGCCTTTATGATGTTGCGCCGAGAGGCCATCGCGCAGGTCGGCCTGCTGGATGAGGGCTTCTTTATGTACGGGGAGGACCTGGACTGGTGCTACCGCATCAAGGCGGCGGGCTGGAAAGTGTACTACAACCCGGAGGTGACGGTTCTGCACATCAAGCGGGCCGCCAGCACTCGCAACCCCCGCGCCCAGGTGGAGTTCTGGCGGGCGATGGAGTACTTCTACCGCAAACACTACGCGGCTCATACTCCCTGGCCGGTCCATATCCTGATCCTGGCAGCCATCTGGGCCCGGACCCATCTGGAACGGCTGCGCTGGCGGATGGTGGGGATAGAGGTATAAACTGGCCCCGGTTGACGATGGGGCTTTCGTGTGTTATATTTGGAGATGGCTCATAATCGCTCCTTCGTTGCTTCCCTCCCCTCTTTATCCCCCCTCTCCCCTTGGCCTGTGGCTGGGGAAGAAGAGGGGGCAAGGGTAGCAGACGGTAATTTTAACGCTTGCGAAAAGATGTGAGATGAAAAAGCGCAGCGCACAGGCTTTCTTCATTGGGACCTTGCTGCTGACCGATGCGCTGATGGCCGGGGCGGCCTTCTACGGTGCCTACTGGCTGCGCGCGCTGGTGCCCATTCCGGCAGAGGCGGTCACGCTGGCCGCGCCCAATGCGTATGCGCTGGTTATGCTGACCCACGTCGCCGCCGTTCTTATCGCTCTCGCCTTTAACCACCTCTACGTCCTGACCCGCAGCCCCTCCCGCGTGGACGAGTTTTACCAGACCTTTGGTGCTGCGACGACGGGCACTATCACTGGAATTGCGCTCTCTTACTTCCTGTTTAAAAACACCCCCCTGGAAGTGGACTACCCCCGGGCGATGATGATTTACGCCTGGCTTCTGACCATCGTCCTGGTGACGGTGGGACGGCTGGCTCACGGGCGGCTGCGGGCCGTTCTTCAGGCTCGGGGCTGGGGGCGAGACCGGGTACTGGTGGTGGGCACCGGCGATGTGGCGCGGATGATTCTCCACAAAATCCTGGGCAACCCGGGACTGGGCTACCAGGTGGTGGGAGCGGTGGAGGTGGAGGGGTACCCGACCGTGACGCTTCCGGCCCCCATCCTGGGCAACGCCCGCGACCTGGGAGCCCTGATTGAGCAGCAGCATGTGGACGAGGTCATCATCGCGCTGCCGGATGCGACCCATCAGGAGATTCTCACCCTCATCTCCGAATGCGAGCGGGGCAGGGTCACCATCAAGGTTTTTCCCGACCTGTTCCAGATTATCGCCGGGCCGATGGGCATCGGCGACCTGGGCGGGCTCCCTCTGCTGACGGTGCGCGAGGTTGCCCTGCGGGGCTGGCGACGGGCCGCCAAACGGCTGATGGACATCGCCGGTGCGACAGTGGGACTGATTTTCCTCTCTCCGCTGATGCTCCTCACCGCTATCCTCATCAAACTGGATTCCCCTGGCCCGGCCTTCTACGTTCAGGAGCGAATGGGGCTGGACGCCCGCCCGTTCCTGATGTTCAAGTTTCGCTCCATGCGACAGGACGCGGAGGCCCGGGGGCCGGGCTGGACCCGCCCTGGCGATCCCCGGATAACCCGGCTGGGCAGCATCCTGCGCCGTCTGAACGTGGACGAGTTGCCGCAGTTAATCAACGTCCTGCTGGGAGAGATGAGCCTGGTGGGGCCCCGCCCGGAGCGACCCGTCTACGTGGCCCAGTTCCGCCGCTCCATCCCCCGCTACATGGACCGGCACCGGGAGAAGGCCGGTATGACCGGCTGGGCGCAGGTGAACGGCCTGCGGGGAGATACGTCCATCGCCGAGCGGACCAAATACGACCTCTGGTATATTGAGAACTGGTCGCTTCTGCTGGACATCAAGATTCTCCTGCGCACGCTGGTCAACATCTTCCGGTCGCCGAATGCGTATTAACCCCCCTTACGCCCGACCCCGAGAGAAAGAAAAAGGGGGGCGGTGGCATAGCCACTGCCCACCCCCTATGCAGCTCCAGATTCATTCCGGGCCGATTGGGCTACGTTGACCACCAGGCGGAGTAGGCCCGGGCCATTGCCTCTATGTCCAACGTGATCCCCGCCAGCGGCCCTGCCTCCTGCGGTGGATCGCCCCGCTCCCGCCCTGGCAGCGGGAACTCGCGCGGAAGCCCATGCCGCTCGTTGAAGGCATGGCGCAACCGCTGAATGGCCTTTCCGGCCTCCAGAAATTCCCGCTCCGTCACCCCCCAGCCGGTGGCCGCGTTCAGCCAGGCCAGAAACGGCGGCTCGCCCATATAGAGCGCAAACTGGCAGAACCCCAGGCTCTCGTAGGCGCGCAGGACGGCCATCCCCACCGCCATAACCCGCCCCTTTATCTCGTAATCGTAGCGGGCGCCCGGTTTGATCCCCTCCAGCGCAAAGTACGGCATAAACGGCGGCAGTTCCACCGTCCCGGAGAGGGTGGCAGTATGACGGCCCGGGGCCGGGTCCACCGCGTACCCCAGCGCCACTCCCGGCTCGTAGAGGCCCCGGTGCATCGGCAGTTCCTGCCCTCCGGCGTGGACCGCCGCCTCCTGCGCCTCCGGCCCCAGCCGTTCCGCCGCTCGCCGGACGCCATCTGCCAGCCAGTCCCCCAGGCCCGGTTCCCGCCGGGCGATGCGCGCGGTCAGTTCCACAATGGCTTCGCCGTTCCCCCAGGCCAGCGGCAACTCCTCCGCCAATTCCGGCGGGAGCCACCCCCGCTCCCGGCACTCTACCGCAAACGCGACGGCGACGCCAGTGGAAATGGTATCCAGCCCGGCCCGGTTGCAAATGCGGTTGCAGCGCATCACCACTTCCAGGTCGTCGTTCAGCAGGAGCGGGCCAAAGGCGGCCAGCGTCTCGTACTCCGGCTTGTGGTCGGTGTCGCCGTCGGGCAGGCGGACGATGCCCCCGCAGGCCACCGGGCAGAACGAACAGCCGTACCCCCGAATCTTGGGCCGGATGACGGCCTCATCGCTCAGGCGGGCGGCCCGGCGGAGCGGAAAATCCCGATAGCCAATGCCGGTCCAGTTGCGCACCGGCGTATCCCCCAATTCCACCAGCGCGGCGGTTCCGGCGGCTGTCCCGTAGAGGCGGTAGGTGTCTATGACCATTTGGGTCGGCCCGCCGCTCAGCCGGGCCCGCAGACGGCGCATAACCGGCAGGATGCGCAGGAGAAAGCCGGAGATGCCGGAGGTCCACCGAGAGGGCTTGCGGCGGAACAGTTGCCGGTATTCGTCGGTGACCCGCCGGAAGGCCTCGGGATCGGCCAGGGGCGGGCGAGCCTTCCCCCGCGCGGCGACGGCTTTGAGGTTTTTGGCCCCCATGACTGCGCCCAGGCCGCACCGCCCGGCGGCCCGGCCCTCGTCGTTGATGATGGCGGCCATCAGGGACCGTTTCTCCCCGGCCGGGCCGATGCAGGCGACGCGCACATCCCGGCCATGGGCGGCCTGGATGGCCGCCTCTGTCTCGCGGGTATCCCGTCCCCAGAGAGCGGCCGCGTCCCGAATTTCGGCCCGCTCCCCGTCTATGTAAAGGTAGACCGGCCGCTCTGCCCGTCCGACGATGAAGACGCCGTCGTAGCCAGTCCCGCGCAGGGCCGGGCCGAAGTTCCCCCCACAGTTGGAGTCCCCCCAGGCGCCGGTAAGGGGAGAACGGGCACAGACCATGAATCGCCCGCCGAAGAGTGCACCGCTGCCGGTCAGGAGACCTGGGAGAAACCCGATGATGTTCTCCGGACCCAGGGGGTCAGCACCGGGCGGGATACGCTCGGAGAGCACCCAGGCTCCCAGGCCGTACCCGCCCAGATAGCGGCGGTAGACCTCTTCGGGAGGTGTCTCCACGGTGATTTCGCCGGTAGAGAGGTTGACGAAGAGCAATTTTCCCCAGTAGCCGCTGGGCATAGGATACCTCCGGTAAAGACTATCCTCGCAGTCGCCCTGGGGGGGGACAGGGGCAAGCCCTGCCTCTACGGTGTTGGCATTGGCGTCGGCATAGGCGTCGGCGGCGATTCCAGCCAGAGGAGACGGCGGGTCACTCCCTCCTCCGACGCAGTGGCGAGGACGCCGCTACGGGTCTCCCGCACCACCCGGACCTCCCACTGAATTTCTCGCGCCTGCGAGCCAGGAGGAGGGAAGAGGTCAGCAGGAAGCCGGTAGGCCGTCGCCCGGGTCTTTACCCGGATAATGGGCATGCCCGGCCGTACAATCCACAGTTCGTACCACTCGTTGGGACGCAGGACGGCGACGGAGGCCCACTGAAGGACGATGACGGCATCCGGCCCGCCAAAGACGGCCCCGTCCGGCGGATAGAGGAGCGGTGGCGGCGGGTAGGGCGGGATGGGTGTAGGGGTGGCATAGGGGTTGGGGGTGGGCGTCGGCGTGGGCATCGGCGTCCCCTGCGGGATAATCAACGGCTGATTGACGCGAATGACGTCGGAGCCGGCGGGAATCTCCGGATTGGCGGCCCGAATCAGGGCGATGGTGACGCTGTATTTCTGCGCGATGGAGATGAGCGTCTCCCCCGGCGCGACGACGTGGATAATGTAGTCGCCGGGCGTGGGGGTCGGCGTGACCGTCCCCGGAATGGGCGAAGGCGTGGGAGTGGGACGGGCCGGTGGGATCAGCAGCACCTGCCCGATTTGCAGCGCGTCCGGGTTGATGCCCGGGTTCAGGGCGATGATTTCCTCCACAGTAGTATCATACCGTACGGCGATACCGGAAAGGGTATCGTTCGGCTGGACCTGGTGGGCCCGAGGTGGCAGAGGGGTGGGCGTGGGCGTCTCGGTTGGCGTGGCGGTGGCAGTGGGAGTGGCCGCTGGAGTGGCCGTCCGAGTCGGGGGGGCGGTGGGAGCAGGGGAAGGAGCCAACTGAGGGAGGAAAAGAGGCCCCAGGAGCCGGTACGCCGTCCACAAGACCAGCGCCGTGATAGCGAAAGCCGCCAACCAGAAGAGCCAGGAGGAATGGCGGGCTGGCGCGCGGGGTGGTGTGGCTTCCGCCTCAGCGGGCATCTCCGCCAGCGGCGCTTCGCAGATGAGGCAGGTGGTTGCCTGCGCCGACACTTTCGTCCCGCAGGCTGGACAGGTTCTGCTCAGTGAGTCGGCAGGTGGTAAATGGGTCATCGGTTCATTCGGTCATTGGGCCATTTGTCCATCCAGGCCCAGGTCTGTCGCGATAGATTGCATCGCCTCCAGGACGACGCCGACGTGCTCCCAGAGGTCCACACCCAGGAGCGCCGCGCCCTCTTCGGCCGCGCCCCGGTCGGCACCGGCGGCGAACCGTTTATCCTTCCACTTGTTTTTGACGCTTTTGACCGTAATCTGACGGATGTCCTTAGAAGGGTGAACCAGGGCCACGGCAACAATGAGACCGGTCAGGTCGTCTACGGCGTAGAGGGCTTGCTCCATACGGCTTTCCCGCTCCACGCCGGTCCGTTCGGTGGCATGGGAGAGGACGGCGCGGACAATCTCATCGGGCCAGCCCCCCTCCCGCAGGATACGGGCGCCGGTGAGTGGGTGGTCCTCCGGGAAGCGCTCGTAGTCAAAGTCATGGAGAAGCCCCACCACGGCCCATTTTTCCTCGTCCTCGCCGAAACGGCGGGCGTAGGCCCGCATCGCCGCCTCCACCGCCAGCATATGCTTGAGCAGGTTCGGGTTCTGGATGTATTCGGTGACCAGTTTCCAGGCGTTTTCCCGGGTAGGTTGCATGGGTACCTCCAAAAACGAAATTTGGAATACGCAACGCGTCAAAATATCGGAATCGGATCGCCCAGGACCGGTTTGGGGTGACGAATCCACAAGTCCCACCAGGCCAGCCAGAGGGCCGGGACCTCGCGGGCCCAGTACTGGCGGATGTGGATGTAGGGTCGCCGGTCGGCCACGAAGCCGACGGCGTCCAGGCCCAGGCGCTGGCAGGTGTAGAGGGCGCGCGGCAGGTGGTAGCGCTGGGTGACGACCACCACCTCCGTCAGGCCGAAAATGGCCTTTGCCCGGTAACAGGTGTCGTAGGTGCGCCGCCCAGCGTAGTCCAGAACCACATCCTCTTCTGGCATTCCCAGCGCCAGCGCGACCTCCCGCATCTTCTCCGGCTCGTTGTAATGGACGAAGCGGTTATCGCCGCTGAAGAGAAGTTTACGGACCCGCCCGGCCTGGTAGAGTTCCACTGCCGCTGTCACCCGGTCTCGCAGGATGTCGCTGGGGGTGCCGTCGGGCCAGTAGCCAGCGCCGAAGACCAGCGCGACCGGCCGCTCTGGCACCGCCGTCGGGTCGGCGTAGATGACCTCCCGGTAGCGCACCGTCAGCGTCCAGAGAGTCCACACCCCGGCCGCGCCCAGGGCGATGAGCAGGAGGGTGCGGA
>DAOTWK010000211.1:0-4852 GCA_034435815.1 Anaerolineae bacterium
GGCGACCAGAAACCCGCCCCAGAACGCGTCCCCTGCGCCAGTGACGTCGGCGACGGGGACGGGGAGCGCCGGGATGTGCTGGATGCGCCCCCCTTCGGAGACCAGGACTCCCTCCGGGCCCATGGTGAGCACAACGACGGGCGGGCCCAGTTCGTGGAATTTCCGGACGCAGGCTTCAGGAGAGAGACCGGGGCCGAAGAGCCGCCGCGCGTCGTCCAGGGAGGGCTTGGTCAGGGTGGCCAGGGACAGGGCCTGCTCCAGGGTTGCCGTCGCGTCCGCCCGGTCGGGCCAGAGACGAGGGCTATAGTTGGGATCCACGGAGAGAACGCACCCCCGTTCCCGCCCCAGGCGGAGCGCCCGTTCAGCGGCGTGGCGGGCCGGGGGACGGGAGAGGGCGAAGGCGGAGACGTGCACGACCCGCGCCCGCCCGATGGCCTCTTCGGTCACCTGCTCCGGGGCCAGAAGAAAGTCCGCGTCCCGATAGGCCAGGAAGTCCGGCGTCCCCCGGGTATGGGAGACGAAGATGACAGTGGTCCGGGCATCCGGGTCCAGGATCAGACCGTCGCAGAGGACGCCGGCCCCTTCCAGTTCGGCCCGCAGGAGGTGGCCGAAAGGGTCATCGCCTGCACGGGCGACCAGCGCCGCCTTCCCACCCAGGCAGGCAACCGTCCGGGCGATGTTGGCCGGTGAGCCGCCTGCGTGAACCCGGAAGGTACGGGCGTCCCGCAGGGAGTCCGTCTCCTCCACCGAGATGAGGTCCACTACCGCCTCGCCGACCGCCAGCAGGTCCAGGTCGCCAGGGGGAATCGGGCGCGGATGAACGCGGATGGGCATGGATGTCTCCCCCTTCACGTTTCACTCCTCACGTTTCACTCCTCACGTTTCACTCCTCACGTTTCACTCCTCACGTTTCACTTCCCACGTTTCACTCCTCACGTTTCATTCCTCACTTTTCATTCAAGCGCTCCAATGAACAGAGTAGCGCACGATCTACGTGCTTCACACCCCAAAGTACCACTCCCGCAGGTCCTCCTGGGGGATGTCGTTCTCCGGTTGGGGGTCGCGGAAGTATGGAGGGATAGGGAGGATCGACTCCGAGGGCCGGAAGAAGCCCTCCAGCACCCGCCGGACGACGTTCAGGTATCCCTCAGCAGTCCGCTCCCAAGTATAGCGGGCCAGAACCCGCTCCCGACCCCGACGGGCGAACTCCTCCCAGGCCCGGGGGTTCTCCAAAAGCCGCAACAGGCCCCGGGCGATGTCGGCGGGATCGGTGGGGTCCACCAGGATGCCGTACTCTTCTCCTTCTTCCTGCCAGATTTCGGCAGGCCCGCCATTCTGGGTGACAACCACCGGCAACCCGGTTGCGGCGGCCTCCAGAGGGGCCAAACCGAAGGGCTCGTACCAGGCCGTCAGCGCAAAGACGGAGCGGCGGCGGGCCAGCAACCGGTAGGCTGCCGCCAGCGCCGATTGCCCCGCCAGGGCCACCGTGCTCACTTCGCCCCAGAGGTCGTGGTCCCGGACGACCTGGCGGATGCGGGCCAGAATCTCCTGCTCCGTCGGAGTTCCCTCGTCCTCCCGCCGCAGAGGGTCCTCCAGGTGGGCTGTCACCAGCAGCAGGTTGGCCCGTTCCCGCAGGGTCGGGCTTTGTGCGAAGGCCACCACCAGCCCCAGATGGTTCTTCTTCGGCTCCAGTCGGCTGGAGGCGACGATGCAGGGCAGGTGGCGCCGGTCCTCCCGGATGTCCCGTTCCAGCGCGGCCAGGACCCGGCGGTGGATGGCTTCCTCATCCGGCGACCGCGCTCCGGGGTCAAAGACGACGGTATCCACCCCGGGCGGTATGAGGGCGAAGCGGCGGTCGTCGTGGACGTCCACGGCGCCCCGGTAGGCCCGGTGTCCGTACTGCTGGAGCCGCTCCTGGCGGGTGCTGGTGATGTTGACGGCGGACCGGTTCATGCTGAGCCGCTCCGCCGCCAGGCGGCGGGCGAAATGGTAGCGGGCATCCAGTTCGGGGAGATTCTCCGGAGTCGTGCCCAGTCCGTCCATCTTCTGGGCACCCAGGGAGTGGGCGGTGAAGGTAAAGGGGATGCCCGTCTCGGCGGCGATGAGGACGCCCGCCAGGCCGCCGTCCCCGTAGTGGGCCGTAAAGGCGTCTGGGAAGCGCCCCTCCTGGCGGTAGAAGGCCAGGATGCCCGGCACCCAGTCTGTGCCGATATGGGGCCAGAGTTCCTCTTTGGGAAGAAAATCGTCCGGCCCGGCGGGAAAGCGGAGGATGCGGACGCTCGGCGCGCCGGGATACCCGTCCAGCGGGCCGTCCAATCCGGGCCACCGAGGGTCCCGGATGCGGCGGGTGAGGATGTCCACTCGGTGCCCCATCCGGCCCAGCGCCAGCGCGACCTGCTTGACGTAGACCAGTTGCCCACCAAAATCGGGGTGCTGCGTCCAGTACCGGTCCTGTGGATCAAAGTTTCCCTGGGGATTCAGGAAGGCCAGGTACATCGCTCACCCCTTGATACCGGTGGCCGCCACGCTGCGGATAAACCACCGCTGGAAAGCCAGGAAAAGGACCAACACGGGAAGCGTGGTCATCGTTGCGAAGGCCAGAGTATCTCCCCACAGACGGGGGTATTGTCCGAAGAATTCCTGCATAGCCACAGTCAGCGGGCGGTACTCCGGGAGACGGATGACCAGCAGCGGCCACAAGTAGGAGCCCCAGATCCACAGGAATTTCAAAATAGCGACCGTGGCGAAGACGGGCCGGGAGTTGGGCACAATGATGTCCCAGAAAATGCGTAGACGGCTGGCACCGTCTATGAGGGCTGCCTCGTCCAGGTCTTTGGGAAGGCCGATGAAGAACTGGTAGAATAGATAAATAGAGAACGCATCGGCGATGAAGGGGACAATCTGCACGATGTAGCTATCGTGCCAGCCGACACCACCGCCCAGCCTGGGCAATCGGGTGGTCAGCAGCATCAGGGGAACGGCAACGGCCTCAAAGGGGATGATAATGAGGGCCACGATGATGGCCAGTACGATGTTTCGCCCCCTCCACCGGAGCCGCGCCAGCGGGTAGGCAGCCATACTGTTGACCAGTAGCCCGAATCCCACGGTGGTTGTGGTGATGAGGACGGAGTTCCACAGGAACCGGCCGAACGGCATGCGGCGGAATACATCAAAGAAATTCTGTGGGCCCAGGCCGGTGTAGGCCTCGCGGATTTCAGCGGGCGCGTCGTCCAGCCGGTCTACCGGTGGCACCCATTTCAGGGGATACGGCACGAAGGCCAGCAGCCCGCCCACGTCCGATGTAATCTGGGTCTCGTTGGTCTTGATAGCCGAGACGGCCATAAAAACGAGGGGGAATGCGAAAAAGAATGCCAGAAGGACCATCACGGCATAGTTCAGGACCGTTTTCATCATCCTGCGGAGGCGGTAAGGAAGACCGTGGCGCATCTTTCTCCCCGGAATGGTCGTCTGGGTAGATATTTGAGCGCTCATTCTATTGCCCTCTCTTCGCGCAGTACGGCGCGCTGAACCAGGGAGACTGCCAGCACGATCAGGAAGAACACCACGGTGATGGCTGAAGCGTAGCCGGCTCGCAACTGATAGCGCCCCTCCCGGACAGCGTGCAGGATGGTTGTCATTGTCGCCTCCCCTGGCCCCCCGCCGGTCATCACTTGTACCTGGGTGAACAATTGGAAAGCCAGAATCGTCGTGGCCACGACCACGAAGATGGTAGTGTTGCGCAATTGCGGCAGTGTGACGAAAAAGAACTTCTGGATCTCGTTACAGCCGTCCACTTCCGCCGCTTCGTACAACTCGCCGGGTATTTCTTGCAGGCCAGCCAGAAAGATGACCATCTGGAATCCCACTCCCTGCCAGATGGAGAGCAGCATAATGGAGGGGAACGCCAGTTTGGGGTCACCCAGCCAGTTAAAGGGACCCAGGCGTCCCAATGAAACAGCCTTCAGAAACGCGTTGATCGTGCCCACGCCCGGGTTGTAGAGGAAGAACCAGATCACCGCGACCACGACCATCGGCACAACCACAGGCATAAAATAGAGAGCCCGAAATAAATTCACTCCTCTGATCTTCTGGTTGACCAATATTGCCAGGAGCAGTGCGAATGCCGACTGCAGTGGCACAACGACCAGGGCAAAGTAGAAGTTGTTGGTCAGCCCTTTCCAGAACGTCGGGTCTCCTGCGGCGATCAGATAACGCTGACCGAAGAGGTGAAACTGGGTGAGTTCGCTCAGCCCCTCGTACCTCGCGTCGCGGCGCAGGATGGTGCGGGGCCGTGGGTAGAGAACCCGGCCCTCCTCATCCCGTTGTACCTCTCCGGTGATCGGGTCTCTCAGAGGTTCCATCGGAATGATGTGGATTCGCAGCAACCGGCGATAGTTCTCCAGGCCGACGAACTGGGGTGGGTTGGGGGATAGCAGCCGCGTGTCGGTCAGGCTGAGCTGGAAGGCCATCAGGAAGGGAACGGCCAAGAAGATGGCCAACCCGATAGCGGCGGGGGCCAGCATCAGCCAGGCCACGAGGTTTTCTTTTATCCTCTCCATTGAGGGTTTAGGCCGCCGTTTCAGATCGGTTCTTTCCCCTGAGCCCTTCATTCCATACTCTCTCCCGGACGAGCTAAAAAGCCTGGCCAATTGCAGTTTAGCAAAATGTTTCGGCGATAGAGTGTGGGATAATTCTACCCCCTTATTCTCCCAGTAGTTTTGCACTTTTAACAATTCCGACTTGAGGCATAGCGCAACTTGTGGTAAGGTTGGGGGCATCCACCAGTTGTCCCGGAGGAAGTGATGCCCCAACCGGTCCATATCCGAGATGGACGCCTGACGCGGTATCTGCA
>DAOTWK010000212.1:0-9834 GCA_034435815.1 Anaerolineae bacterium
GCCGCCCGCCACAAACCCCTGTTTCCTGCCCTGAATAGCGCTTAAACCAGCAGGAAGGCCAGCCCGAGCATCAGTACCAGCATAACCGCCGCAATAATGGCGATCCGCTTCAGATCGGCCACCACGTAGGGATACTCCTCCCGGAGGTCCCGAAGGGCACGCGTAGAGACCTTCGGGGCCGGATGAGCCGCAACGGGGACCGGCGTGGCCGGTGATTCCCTCGGCTGCACCAATTGGGCTGCTGAAAGGCGAGGCGGTGTTCTCCGCCGACGACGAGATTTCTTCCCCATAGAATTCCTCCAGATGCCTTGTGGCACGTATTATACCTCATGGCTCCAATTCGGCAATCACCACAATCCGGTGGGTGTTCACCCCGTAAGGGTAGCAGGAGATGAGAGTGAGCACCGGGCTGCTGGTCGGGTACATTACACTGACATCCGTCGGTTCCACGATGCGAGTCTGGATCACCCGATACCGGTAGACCTGACGGGCAGTGTAGACTTCCACAATGTCCCCCAACTGGACTTTGGGCAGGTCGCGGAAGATTTCTCCGTAAATGTCGTTGTGGGCGGAGATGATGCAGTTGCCCCGCTCCCCCGGATTGGCCGAGCCGATATGATGGCCGGCGCCCCGCTTCAAACTCTCCCAGTCGTCTCCCTCTACCACCGGCGCGTCTACACCGATGGAGGGAATCCGTATACGGATGGCCTGCTCTGGCCCGGGTGTCGGCGCGGGGAGGGGAGTAATGGCTTCCACCAGATGGCGCAGGTGGGCCGGGACCGGCGCGGGTTCTGAGTACCCCTGGGCATCCGGGGGACTGTGGCCGCCGGGTAGTACGACGACCCGAATTAGGGGTGTCGGTGTGGGTGTGGGCACTTGCTCCGCCTGAACAGCCCGGGCCTGACGGTTTAACTCCTGAAGCGTATCCAGCGTGCTCACCAGTACGGCGACCAGACCCACCAGGGCCAGGATTTCCAGTATCAACAGCACCTGGTCTCGCACCCATCCCCAGCGGATCCGCCGGGCGAAACGAGGCCGGCGGCGCGGTGACTCCTCGTCTACCGGACGGGCTCGGAATCCCGCGCTGGCGCCCTCATCGGCGTAGCGGAGATGCTCATCCGGAAGGGGCGAAAGTTCCACCTCCGCCTCTGGTCGCTCCGGAGCCAGCGGGTCTCGGGGGACCAGGGGGCCTCGCGCCCTTCGCAGACGTTCCAGCCGCGCTTGCGCTTTGCGGATACGGAGAATCTCCTCCAGTTCTTCTATAGAAAGTTCATCTACAGACCGGCGGTCTCTCATCATCCCTCATTTGCGATAACTACTTCTGGCAGAGGCTGAATAGACGGATTTGCAGGCTCAACAAGATTTGTGAAAAGCGCCCGTCTGTAAGATGCTGTAATCCTGCGAATCCTGCAAATCCTGTAAATCCTGTCCCAATACCCCAGCAAGCAAATTCCGGCTTGCCCGACCTGCGAACGAGCAGGTAGTTACGATTCGTGCCATTCGTGGATCCGGATGCCCCGCTTTGCCAGTTGGGCGAAAAATGGGTCCGGCTCCAGCAGTTCCTCCGGGGCGAAGACTCCAGGCTTATCCACCTCCCGCCGGGCCAGCATCACCGCCCCAATCGCGGCCGGGATACCGGTCAGACGGCCCATTTTGTCCACCGTGGCGTAGCGGACCGTCCGGGCCTCCCCGCCCTTCCGGCCCACCACGTCCACCCGGGCGCCGGAGAACGGGACACCCCCCGCGCCGATGAGGCCCTCCACGCGGTGAATCAGCCGGGCCGTGCGAACGATGGAGCGGTGGCTTCGGCTCAGGCCCAGCCGGACCAGAAGGGCGCCGAGGGAGTTGTTCCATTGCGGGGTCAATCCGCCCTTCAGAAAAACCGTGCGGGCCGGGATGGTTTGGGGAATGGTCAGCGGCTCCGGATGCCCGCAATGATAGACCTCTACCCGACCCAGCGGAGATGGGAAGTCTACCCATTCCTTTTCGCTGCCCGCCGGAACCATCACCCGTTGCCCGTCACGGAAGGTGGGTACCTCACCGGTGATGGCATAGAAGACGTGCATAACGACAGCCAGTCCCTCTGAATCCGCCGCTCCGCCGCCCCAATAGATGCGGACCTCGTCCACCTCATCCAGTTGGGCGGCGCCCTTCTTCGCCATCAGGTTGGTAATCCCCGGCGTCCATCCCAGACCATTGATAACCGTGACGCCTGCCTCTTTTGCCTGGGGGGCCATGCTCCGCAGTTCGTCTATGGGCCCCCAGTCGTCACAGATGTCCACGTAGGGGACGTGGGCCCGGATAGCCGCCCGGGCCAGTTTGGGAGCAAAGTAGTAGAAGGGGCCAATGCAACCAACGGCGGCATCCGCGCCCTCCAGCACCCGGACCAGCATATCGGCGTCTTCGGCGTCCACGAAGGCAGCCCGAGCCCGGTCCCCCAGTTCGGTGGCCATCTGCTGCGCCCGCTCCAGCCGGTAGTCGGCAATGACCACCTCCGCATCGGAGAAGGCGATGAGGTCGCGGACGACGTAACTCCCCATATCGCCGCAACCGCCCAGGACGACAATTTTCATCACGCACCTCCGCGGAAGAACCAATGGACAATTTCCATCCCCCAGATCATCGTCGCCCAGCCGCCAACAATCAGGAACGGGCCATAGGGAATCGGGTCCCGGAGTGATCGCAGGTGAGCCAGGAGGAGGAAGAGGCTGACCACTCCACCGCTCAGAATCGCCAGCAGCAGTGCCACGATGACCATCGGAAAGCCGGTCACCAAGCCAATGAAAGCGGCCAGTTTGACATCTCCGCCCCCCATTGCCCCTGGCCCCACCAGCCAATTGCCCAGAAGGACAATGGCCATCAGGATGACATAACCGGCCACGCCGCCCAGCAGAGCGCTTTTCCAACTGATGTGTCCGGTGAAGAATGACCCCACGATAGCCAGGGCCATGGCAGGGATGGTGACCACATTCAGAATGAGCCGTCGTTCTATATCGGTGACGGCGATGAGCATAAAGACGGTGGTGTAAAGGGCGAAGAAGACGAACTGAGATGTCAGCCCGTAGCGTCGGTATAAAAAGCCGAAGAGAAAGGCCAGCCCCAGTTCCACCAGCGGGTGGCGGATGGAGATGAGGGCACCGCAGGACGGACAGTGCTGGCGGTGAACCAGGAACGCGGGCAGCGAGACCCACTGGTACCAGGGGCGACGACGACCGCAGTACGGGCATTCTGGAAGACGAGGGCGCCGCCGGGCTGGCAGGTCGCTCCCCAAACGATTGACTATTGCGCCGATCAGGATGCCCAGAAACAGAACGATGGCCATAGTGCTCTACAGTCGTTCGGAATGGGGCAAGGGCAAGCCCTGCCCCTACAGCCTACGGTCGTTCTATGGGCTGGAGGTAGTTGGCGACAGCCCACCCCTGCCGGGCCTCATTGGCTGGATCTCGCACCTGCCACCAGGTGTAACCACCAGCCGTCCGAGGACCGTTCACCACGATAAAGACCTCCCCTTCCTGCCCGATACTCAAGCGTGGGCTGTTGACGTCCGGCTCCTGCCGCAGGCTTACCCCGGCCCCCTCCGTCCCGCTCACCCGCACGTACCGGCCGATAGCAATCTCCGGCGAAGCCGTTGGAGTAGGAACGGCTGTCTCTGTCGGCGTAGGAGAGGGGGGCAGTGTGGGCATAGGGGTGGCGGTCCAGATGATGGGGGTCGGGTTGGACCCTCCCGGTGGTCCCTGGAGCCGCCAGAAATAGAGGGCCCACATCCCGCAGGCGATGGCCGCCAGCGCCAGCACCACCAGTGCCAGTACCCAGACATACAGCGGAATCGGGGAGCGAGGAGTTTGCCGTCTAACCATAGGCACTAAGAACTAAGAACGTGCCAGGCACTTCCAAAAGTGCCTGGCATGTCTGCTTTTACAAATGACGCTCCAGCCAGCGCTCCAGGTCAGCCAAGACCTGAGCCCGGTGAGTGTCGTTGTGGGGTTCGTGATACCCACCATCGTACTCTATGCACTCTTTATCTGCGATGGGCACGTTCTCAAAGAACCGGCGGCTTCCCTCCGGAGGCACCAAGCGGTCAGCGCCGCCGTGGAGGATGAGTAGGGGCAATCGCCATTCCCGCGCATGTTCGTGGGTCCAGAGCATCGCCCGGGTCATCTCTGTCCCCAGGCGGGCCGTCCCAATGCTGTGGACCAGGGGGTCGGCCTGATATGCGGCCACCACCTCTGGGTCCCGCGAGATAGACGTCGCATCCAGGCCGGTGTTCATCGCGAATCGCGGCCAGATACGGGAGAGGGCACGCGCCATCGCCATGAGAGCCGGAGAGACTCCCACCTGGGCCAGAGCGGGGCCCGAGGCGATGACCCCTTTCAGTCCCTCCGGGTAATGCAGCGCGTACTCCAGGACGATAAGGCCGCCCATGCTATGCCCCATCAGGAATAGGGAGAGGCCCGGTTCCATTTCGGCGACCTTGCGGACAAAGGCGCGTACGTCCTCCCGGAACTCCTCCCAGGCGTTGATATGGCCGCGTGGCCCAGGGGAGCGTCCGTGCCCCCGGTGGTCCAGCGCGTAGACGGCGTACCCTTTAGGCACCAGGTGGTTGACCACGTTCATATAGCGGCCGCTGTGCTCGCCGAAGCCGTGGATGATGACCAGAACCGCCCGGGGTCCTCTTTCGGGTCGCCAGCATTGATAATACAACGGCAATCCGCCATATCCCGAAAACGTCCCTTCGCTATGCTCCATTCTACCTCCCGCTGGTTGTTGGTAGATCGGTACATTAGTGTACTGAGGCTTTGGAGTATCGACCCTTTCACGGCGGCGGTGGGGACGGAGAGGCAGTAGGCTCTGCCGTCGGGGACGGAGTCGGCGTCGGTGTCGGAGATGACGGAACTTCCGTTGGCGTCTCCGTCGGCGTCGGACTCTCCGTTGGGGTTTCCGTCGGCGTATTTGTCGGTGTCGGGCTCTCGGTGGGCGTCGGCGTCACCGTGATGATCCCCGTCGGCGTCGGAGTGACCGTCGGGGTCGGTGTCCGGGTGCCTGTAGGCGTGGGGGTGTGTGTCCGGGTCGCTGTCGGGAAGCGGGTGGGCGTGGGGCTGAGCGGCGGCGGATAGGCCGGCAGATAGAGCGGTTGCCCGACCCGGATGGTGTAATCGGTCATGCAGTTCGCCCAGCGAATGGCCTCCACGGAAACCCCCAGACGGAGAGACAGGTTCCATAGCGTATCCCCAGGCTGGACGATGTACCGGACCCATCCCAGGGGTGGGCCGCATGGCACGCGGGTCGGCGTGGCGAAGAACTGAGGGGGCAGATAGATGATACGGCCCGGCGTCAGAGTTTCCCCCACCAGGCAATTCGCCTGCTGGATCAGCAGGGGCGACGTACCGGCCCGCCAGGCCAGATTATACAGGGTATCCCCGGCCCGCACCTGGTACGGAAGCCAGCCGCGGGGAGGCGTGCAGGTGGGATAGAGTACCGATGGCGGCGTCGGTGTGGGCCCCTGGGTGGGCGACGGAACGGGGGAAGGGAGCATCTCCACCGTGAAAGGAGTGGGGGAAAGAACGAAAACGGTCGGGATGAACGGTGTCGCAAGCCAGACCATCGTGGGTGTGGCGGTCGGAGGGCGGGGTGGAGCCAGGGCCCGGTCTATCGCGCTCAGCCACAAAGCGCCCAGCACCAGCGCTCCCGACAGCAGGACCAGCAGTCCGCCGGAGAGCAACAACTGCCAGCCGGATGAAGGAGAAGTTCCTTTCATCATAAAGGAGAAAACAGATAAACGCAAATAGGCTTAGATGGGCTTTTTCAGCCCATCTGGACGGCCTGGAAAGGCCGTCCTACAGGGTAGGTGCGTAACTCTTGACAGATTCGCGCGGACGACCAAGGGTTCTCCTATCCGCGTGAATCCGCGTTCTCTTCCTGTGAATTCACTTTGCCGAATCCGGCCCGGTGATCGGCAGGATAAAGTGGAATGTGCTCCCCATGCCCATCTCGCTTTCCACCCAAATGCGGCCACCGTGCGCTTCCACCAGCGCTTTGGCAATGGCCATCCCCACTCCCGTCTCCCCCAGCCCCGGGATAAGGGGTTTGTCGGCCCGATAGAAGCGCTGAAAGACGCGCGGGCGGTCCTCCGGAGCAATCCCACCCCCGGTGTCCCGTACGGAGACATGGAGATACGGGGGGAGCCCTCTTTCGGCCTCCTCCAGGTGGCCGGTCACCACGATTTCGGTCCCGGAGCGGGAGCACTGGCAGGCATTGGAGAGCAGGTGCAGCATAATCTGATAGAGCGCATCCCGGTCCGCGCGGATGGGCGGGAGTTCCAGAGCCATATCCAGACGGACCGTCAGATCCCGTTCTCGGAAGCGGGCGGAGAGCCCCATAATCGCTTCTTCTATGACGTTGATCAGGTCTATAGGTTCCGGAACCAGTTCAATCCGCCCGGTATCCAATGCTGTAATCTCTATCAGGTCGTTAATGAGACTGCTCAGGCGTTCAATGTTGGCTTTGACCCGCTGGAGGAACTTGCGCTGCATCTCCCCCAGGATGCCCACCGACTCACCCAGCAGGAGGTCGGTGTACCCCACAATGGAGGTCATCGGGGTGCGGAGTTCATTGGCCAGAGACGCCAGCATCTCCCGCCGCTCTTCCTCCGGAGACGTCTCCGGATGTAGGAGAGCCACGTAGCCCGCCACGCCGCAGGAACTGCTCATCCGGGCCAGGCTGGCCCGAACCAGTCGCCCTCCGTGCTGGAGGGTAACCGATGCAGTGGTTCCATCGGCGGTCTGACCGGTCATCAGTTCAACGACGGTCCGGGCCCATATCGGGTCCGGGAAGAGCGCATTCAGGGGCATTCCCAGCATATCTTCCGGCGTCTGGCCCAGGAATTGACAGGCGACGGGGTCAGCCAACACAACGTTGCCCCGGTCGTCGGCGATGACGGTCCCGCTGCCCGCGGCCGGTTGCGGTGCGGGGGCTGGGCCAGGAGGCGGCATCGCCGCCCCGCCCTGTGCCCGCGCGGCCTCCAGTTCCTCCCGCAGGCGGGAGACCTCCGCTTCCAGTTCCTGCAACTGCTCCGTCAGTTGGACCCGTTCGGCTTCTATGGTGGCCCGCTCTTCTGCCAGATGGCGAATTTCCTCTTCGTACAGGGCGATTTGAGAGACAGCGACGCTGGCCTCCTGGGCCTGTTCCTCTCGCATGCGGAGGAGTCCAGCCAGTTCGTCGGCCCGTTTCCGGTGGCGGGCCGCTTCCTCTTCCAGCATGCCGACCCGACGGGCAAATTCCTGTGCCTCCTGGCGGGCTCGCTCCAGTTCCTCCTGGAGAGTGGCCGTCCGCTCGGCCCGCTCTGCCTCCCGTTCTCGCAGCGTCATCGCCAGTTGTTCGGCCTTCCGCTCCACACTCCTCCGGCGACTGGCGTTCCCCAGAGCACTGCCCAGTACCGCCCCTGCCGTGCGGATGATTGCCATCTCCTCTTCAGAGAGAGGGGCTGAATTCTGAGACCGTCCCAGCAGGAGAAGCCCCACCGTCTCTTCATCGGTCATCGGGACCGCCAGCAGGGAGAGAGGGTCCCGGAAGCCCAGGCGGCGCAGGATGGACGCTGTTTCCTCGCCGGAAAGTTGCTGCGGTTCCCCCATCTGGATCGCGGACGCCAGAGAGGGGTAGCGGTCCAGAGGCAATGTGATCGGGCTGGAAGAGGTGCCTCTCGGGAATGTTCCGATGATACGGACGCCCAGGGTGGCACCGGCCGCAGGCAGGCCAATGGCCCCTGCTGTGGCTCCCAGGAATTGGATGATTTCGGGAAGTGAGGAAGAGAGCGCTGCCTCTGAGTCTCGGGCCTGCTCTACCCGGCGGGCCAATTCCAGGAGCCGGAGCGGGATGGTGGGGCCGGGGGCCGGGGATGGAGCCGGAGCCAACTGCAGCACATCCCCAAAGGCCTGAGCGGTCAAGAGGGGGAGGGCGATCAGATTAGCCAGCCGGACCGCTCCAGCCAGATAGGGAGTGATAGGCGGCAGAATAGATTGAATGGTGTGGCCTGCGAGCCACGCCAGCATAGCGGCGATCGCCAGACCGCTTCCGGGCTGGGGCCAGACAAGAAAAGCCAGGAGGGACAGGAAGGCCAGCAGGATGCTCCCCCATTCCCAAACCTGGGCGTGTCGGGTGGCGTTGTAGACGATGCCCTGCGCGGCCGCCGGCGCCCAGTAGAGGGCCAAGAAGATATAGGCGAGACCGCTCCCCAGGAGGAGCGCCGCCAATGCAACCCGCCCTGCGGCGCGGACCCGTTGCAGAAGGGGCAGAAAAGCCCACACCGCCAAGATGATCAGGACCAGGTCCATCCACCGCTCCAGCGGAGGGAGCACGGCCGTCGGCGAAAAGGAACCGGTGCCAGTCAATCCGCTGACGCCGATCAGCACGACACGGGTAGCCAGCATACCGGCGGCAGCGGCAAAGTGGCGGGCATTCCCGGTCCGTCTCCACTCAACCCATCCCACAGCCAGGAAAACCTGGATGATGAAGAGAAGTGCCAGGTGGTAGTAGAGGTTTCCCGGAGGCGCAGTTACCAGATTGAGCATTCCCTGTATCACATCCATAACCCGGCCCTCATTTTAATTATACCACATAGCCAGAAAGATACCAACGGGATCAAAACGCAATCACTTGCCCCATCCCCCTGCATGTGGTAAACTTATCCTGCATCCATCGGAGAGACGAGACGAATATGCTGGCCAAAGTCACCAGTTGCGCTCTCATCGGCCTGGAAGGAATTCTGGTCCAGGTGGAAGTGGACGTCTCGCATGGCGTGCCTTCTCTCACCATCGTCGGGTTGCCAGATACCGCCGTCAAGGAGTCCATAGAGCGGGTGCGGACGGCCCTCAAAAATACCGGCCTACGCTTTCCTGCCACGCGACTGACCATCAACCTGGCCCCCGCCGACATCCGCAAAGAGGGCCCCGTCTACGATCTGCCTATCGCCGTGGGCATCTTAGTCGCTTCGGAGCAGGTCTGGCCCCAGGAGGTGGAGGACTCCCTGTTTATTGGCGAACTCTCGCTGGACGGCTCCGTCCGCCATATCCCCGGCGTCCTGCCCATCGCCGCGCTGGCCCGACAGGAGGGGCTGCGGCGGCTCTTCGTCCCGGCGGTGGACGCGCCGGAGGCCGCGCTGGTGGACGGCCTGGAGGTTTATCCGGTGGAGAATCTGGGCCAACTGGCCGCCCATCTGCAGGGGCTGGCGCGCATCCCACCTTACCGTCCCAGCGAAGACCTGAACGCCCTGCCCCCGCCCGTCTACGCGGCGGATTTTGCCGACATCAAGGGCCAGGAGCACGTCAAGCGGGCGCTGGAAGTGGCGGCGGCGGGCGGCCACAACGTCCTGATGGTCGGGCCGCCAGGCGCAGGTAAGACCCTGCTGGCCCGCTCCGTCCCCTCCATCCTGCCGACGATGGCACTGGAGGAGGCGCTGGAGGTGACCAAAATCTACAGCGTGGCGGGCCTCCTGCCGCCGGATACGCCCCTCATCCGCCATCGTCCCTTCCGGGCCCCCCACCATACCATCAGTTATCCGGGACTGGTCGGCGGCGGGCACTGGCCCCGCCCGGGTGAAATCTCCCTGGCCCACCGGGGCGTTCTTTTCCTGGACGAACTGCCAGAGTTCAACCCGCACACACTGGAGGCGCTTCGCCAGCCGATGGAAGATGGCGTCGTCTCCATCGCCCGCTCCACCGGGACGCTGATGTTCCCCAGCCGCTTTATGCTGATTGCGGCGATGAACCCCTGCCCCTGCGGCTACTATGGCGACCCGGTGCGGGAATGTACTTGCAGTTCGTCGGTCATCGCCCGCTACCA
>DAOTWK010000213.1:0-6639 GCA_034435815.1 Anaerolineae bacterium
CCAGGCACTTCCAGAAGTGCCTGGCACGTTTCTCTAGGCGGTGGGGAGGGTATCCAGAGTCTGGCCGTGGAGGGCTCGCCGCATCGCCTCCCGGTCGTCCCAGGGGTACTCTATCGTCCCGAAGCACATAGACTGTTCGTGCCCTTTGCCGCAGGCGATAACCACGTCCCCGGCGCGAGCCATCTGGCAGGCCCGCAGAATGGCCTCTCCCCGGTCGGGGACGCGAAAGAGATCCACCCCCTCCCGCTTCCCGGCCTCCTGCGCCGCCGCCGCGCTGACGGCCATGATTTCCTCCAGGTCCTCCGTCCGGGGGTCTTCGGCGGTCAGGACGACCACGTCCGCCAGTTCCCCGGCAATCCGCCCCATCAGCGTCCGCTTCTGCCGGTCCCGCAGTCCGGCGCAGCCGAAGACGACGATGACCCGCCCCGACGTCATCTCCCGCGCCGTCCGCAGGGCCTGCTGGAGCGCGTTGGGGGTATGGGCAAAGTCCACAATGGCCAGGAAGTCCTGCCCTTCGTCTATCCGTTCCATTCGCCCCGGCACTCCCCGGACCGCCGCGATACCCCGGGCTATCGCCTCCGCCGGGACCTCCAGAGCCACCGCTGCTGCCGCGGCCGCCAGAACGTTGCTGACGTTGTACGCGCCGACCAGCGCGGTCGTCACTTCCAGCGGGCCGTTGGGGAGGTTCAGGGCCAGACGGGTGGCGTCGGGCCCGTGCCGGACCTCCCGGACGGTCACATCTGCCGGGCCGGAGAGGCTGTAGATGAGGTGACGGTCGGCAGGAATGGGGCGGAGGAGGTCGTAGGAAGAGTCGTCCCGGTTGAGGACGGCGACTTTGGGGACACCGGGCTTGCGGAAAGAGCGGCTCAGTCCCTCAAAGAGCATAGCCTTAGCCCGCCGGTACGCCTCCAGCGAGCCGTGAAAGTCCAGATGCTCATGGGTGATATTGGTGACGACGGCGACGTCAAAGTCGCAGCCGGCCACCCGATGCTGGGCCAGCCCGTGGGAGGTGACCTCCAGGACGGCGTGGGTAGCGCCCGTCCGGACCATGCGGGCAAGATACCGCTGCAGGTCGGGCGGGTCGGGGGTGGTGGTGTGGAAGCCGGTATCCACCTCCTCTTCGCCGATGCGGGCGGCGACAGTGCTGACCAGTCCGGCGTTGAGGCCGGCCGCGCGGAGAATGGCGTGGATGAGGGTGACGGTGGTGGTTTTGCCGTCGGTGCCGGTGACGCCGACCAGGGTCATCCGGCGGCCCGGGAGGCCCTCCCATGCGGCGCAGAGCCAGCCCCAGGCCTGACGGGCGTCGGGGACCTGGAGGTAGGCGAAGGTGCCCCAGGGGAGGTCGGGCATCTCCTGCGGCGCGCGCTCGCCAACGACGGCGACGGCGCCCGCCGCCAGCGCCTGGGGGATGTAGGCGTGCCCGTCCAGGCTGATGCCGGGAATGGCGACGAAGAGGTCGCCGGGGCGGACCTGGCGGGAATCGGCCGCGATGCCGCTCACCTCGGGGTCTGGGCCGAGGCGGTGAGAGATGGCAGGTAGATAGGCGGTCAGTTCGCTCAGGCGCATAGGTGGGAATTCCCCTCCAGCGATTTCGGTGTAGGGGCAGGGCTTGCCCCGACCCCCATCGCATCAACCCAAGTGCTCCTTGATGGCTTCCGCCACCGCGCGGGGGATGCCCGGGACGGCGGCCAGTTCCTCCACCGTTGCGGCGCGGATACGCTCCAGGGAGCCAAAGGTCTTCAGCAGAATCCGGCGGCGGGCCGGCCCCACGCCGGGAATGTTCTCCAGTTCCGTTGCCAGACCTGCGCGCTCCCGCCGCAGCCGGTGGTAGGCGACAGCGAAGCGGTGGGCCTCATCCCGCATGTGCCGGAGAAGCCGCAGGCCCGGAGAACTCTCCGGCAGCCGCACCGGCTCCTCCCGTCCGGGCAGAAACAGCGCCTCCTCTTCTTTCGCCAGCGCCGCCACCGCCACCCGCTCCCGCAGGCCGAAAGATTCCAGCACTTCCAGCGCCACCCCTAACTGGCCCTTCCCGCCATCCACCACCAGCAGGTCGGGGAGGAGGGCCCAGGTCTTGACCCCGCGCACGCCGGTCAACTCGCCGGAGGTCGCCGTCCGCCAGCGCTCCAGGCGCCGGGTCAGCACTTCCCGCATCCCCGCGTAGTCGTCCGGCTTCTCCAGCGCGCGCAGGGCGAAGCGCCGGTATTCGGATTTGCGGGGGACCCCCTGCTCAAAGACGACCATGCTGGCGGTCGGTTCGGCGCCCTGAGTGGTGGAGACGTCGTAGCATTCCATGCGGGCCGGACGGGCGGGCAGGTCTAGCGCCTGGCGGAGTTCCTCCAGCGCCTGCTCCTGGCGGTGGGCGTCGGCCTCCCAACCTGCGCGGAAAGTCGCCAGCATCTGGGCAGCGTTCTCGGCAGCCATGCGCAGCAGGTCTCGCCCGCGCCCCCGCCGGGGCACCCGCAGCACCACTTTGGTGCCGCGCTTGGAGCGCAGCCACTCCTCTATGACCAGCGCCTCGTCCACCTCCTCCGGCAAGAGGACCTCCGGTGGCACGTAGGCGGCCTCCTCGTAGAACTGCTTGAGGAACGCGGCCATAACTTCCCGGTCCTCCTCCGCCTCGGCGCCCTCCAGCAGGAAGTACTCGCGGCCCAGGAGTTTGCCATCTCGGATAAAGAAGACCTGGACGCAGGCGTTGCCGTTATCCCGGGCGAAGGCGATGACGTCCTGGTCGCTGCCGGTGGCGGCGACGATTTTCTGGCGCTCTGCGATGTGCCGGGCGGCCTGTAACTGGTCCCTCAGCCGGGCGGCCCGCTCAAAGTCCAGCCGGTCGGCGGCCTCCCGCATCCGCCGTTCCAGGTCCGCCAGGACCTCTTCGCTTCGGCCCTCCAGGAAACGGATGAGGCCTGCAATCATTGCGCGGTACTCTTCCTGATTCACCGCGCCGATGCAGGGGGCCAGGCAGAGTTTCATATCGTGGTAGAGGCATGCGCGGGAATCCTTACCGGTGATTTCCCGGCTACAGGTCAGATAGGGGAACGTCCGGCGCAGGAGGTCCAGGGTCTCGCGGACGGCGGCGGAGGAGGTATAGGGGCCGAAATAGCGGCTGCCGTCCCGCTCAATGCGGCGGGTGATGAGGACCCGGGGATACGGCTCCGCCCAGGTCACCTTGATATAGGGGTACCGCTTGTCGTCCCGCAGACGGACGTTAAAGCGGGGGCGGTAGGTTTTGATGAGGTTGGCCTCCAGGATGAGCGCTTCCAGTTCGCTATCGGTAACGATGAATTCCAGGGAAGCGACCTCTGCCACCAGCCGCCGGGTCTTGGGGTTCTCCTGGGCGGAAGAGGTGAAATAGGAGCGGACGCGGCTGGCCAGGTTGACGGCCTTGCCGACGTAGATCACCCGTCCCTCGGCGTCCCGCATCAGGTAGACGCCCGGGCGCGCGGGCATACTGGAGAGGACGGTCTGAACAGACTCCGGCACCTCCATAGAGAGAATCGGCAGAATCAAGGGAATCAGAGAATCAGAGAAATCGTAAGAATCGGGGAATCAAAAGCCTAACGCTTGAGAGATAGTCTCCCAGTTGGCAATCACAATCGCCCCGATGATGCAACAGCAGCAGAGGATGAGCAGCACAACCCCCGCGACAATGCCGATGATAAGGCCGGTGCGGGATTTCTTCTCGGCGGGCACTTCGGCAGCATACCGCTCCGGGATGGAGACTTCGGGTTGTTCTTCCATAGGGCTCCTTTTCTGGAGTCAGATGAGGGGGCGGACTCAGTACCCCTGCATCAGGGATTCCAGTTCAGAACAGAGGGTACAACTGGCCAGACCTCCGGGTACGGCCACTCCGAAGATGAGGGCCGCGCAGATGCCCAGGGCCCAGATACCCAGGGTCACCCAGCCGATGATGATGCCGGCCTTCGCCAGCCCTTCACCGCCCTGCGTACCTCGGCTCTGGGCAATCTGGTTGCGGGCCGAGTAGCCGAAGATGAGGCCCAGGACGGTGCCCAGAAGCGGGAGGACGCCGACCAGCCCTAACAGGCTGAGCACCAGCGACGCAACGGCCAGGCCATTGGTCTGCGGAGCAGGAGCGGGAGGTGGATATCCATAGGACGGCGGGGGTGCATACGGACCGTACTGCTGTGCCATAGGTCTCCTTAATCAAATCATGGATTGGGGGCTGCAACTGCTGTTTTATTTTACCACCATTTGGGGAAATTGCCAGTTCCGCCGGGCGGTAAACTGAAACCGCAAAGAACGCAGAGGGCGCGAGGTTTTTTTAGATTTCTTTGCGCCCTCTGCGGTCTATGGGATTTGCCCGCCGGACTTCCAGGAGGCCCGTCGGCGTGACCACCCAATCCATGCGCTGGTCGGCTTCGGTGCAGGGCAACTCCTCCAGCAGGCAAGCATCATAAGTTACCCCCACGCGCAGGGCCGGGGTGGTGGGAAGGAAGCGGTCGTAGAAGCCCCCGCCGAAGCCCAATCGTCCTCCGCGCCGGTCAAAAGCCACCCCGGGCACCAGCACGATGTCCAGCAAGGCCGGATCAACGACCGGCAGGTCTGCCGCCGGCTCCAGCATCCCGAAAGAATGCCGGGTCAACCGGTTCGGGTCATAGGGGTGGACAACCAGCCTCCGGCCCTCTATGCGCGGCACCGTCCATTGAATATGGGGGAGCGCGGCGAAGAGTGGCTCCAGCGAGGGTTCGTTGCGAAAAGCCAGATAGGCCATCACGACTTGCGCTCTCCGCAGCACCGGCCATGAGGCCAGATGACGGCAGATGGCCTCGGACGCGGCCTCCACATCCCCAGCCGGGAGACATTCCCGCAACTGGCAGAACTCCTGACGGAGGCGCCGTTTCTCGGGGTGGGGAATGACTTCAGATTTTGTAGATTTAACCGTCATTATGCATTCGCCGACGGGGGCGCGGCGGAAATCGGGAAGGAGTATTGGGTGCCGGGCGCCGGCCTGCGTCAGTGCCAATCCCCGTACTTCCTCCGGAACCCCTCCGGGGTCATCGGGCGCACTTTGCCGAAGACCGGCCGCTCCGGAAAGGGGCGGTCGTGGAGGCCCAGGCACCAGCCCACCCCGGCGTAACTGTTGGGGTCCCGGCCGTCCAGCGCGTACTTGTTGTTCAGGTAGAGGCCAATCCGCAGCGCGTCCCGGGGGTGCTCCGTCCAGACCAGAAGCCGTTTCCCCCAGTACATCCGCAGATAGTTGTGCATCCGGCCGGTCCGTACCAGGGCGGACTGGGCCGCGTTCCAGACCGGGTCGTCCGTCCGGGCCGACTCCAGGTCTTCCAGAGAGTAGAGGGCGGGGCGGGGGTCGGCGGCATGGGCCAGGAGCGTCTCCCGGGCCCAGCGGGGGAGGCCCTCCCAGCGGTCGTAGTCGGGGTTATACCAGACGAAGTTTAGCGCCAGTTCCCGCCGGACGACTAACTCCTCCAGGAACGCGTCCGCCCCAGGCCCGCCCACCCGGGAGACCTCCAGGGCAATCTCCACCGGGGAAATCTGACCAAAGTGAAGGTACGGGCTGAGACCGGAAGTGACGTCCTGGCGGGGGTCGCTGCGGAGGTCGGCGTAGCGGGGGAGGCCCTCCTCCAGGAAGCGCCGGAGGCGCGCCCGCGCCGCGCCCGTCCCGGAGGGGAGGTCCACCGGCCCCACCGTCCGGTCCACCTCCAGGAGGGGGAGAATCTGCTCGGGGCGGGACGGGTCCAGGGATGGCTCGGCGAAGTCGGCCCGAATCCGGGGCGCCCGCTCCCCGAGGGGCTGGAGGAAGCGGGGAAGCAGGGGCCGAATCCGGCGGCGCAGGACTGCCGCGCTCACCGCCTGGCGGGGATAGGCCGTCTCCACCGGCACCACGGCCTCCCCCTCCACCTCTATCACCGGGCAGGGGGCCCGCTCGGCCAGGTATCGCCGCCAGACCCGCAGATGCCGGAGATACCCCCGGTCGGTCACGATGGCGGCGGCGTTCCGGGCCAGGCTCAGAGCCAGGTCCGGCGGATATTCCAGCCGCAGGACAAAGCCAATGCCCCGCTCCCGCAGGGCTCGGGCCGTCTCCCGCAGGCCCTCCAGCATCCAGGCGTAGTGGCGGAGGTTGGCCTCAGGGTAGTGGGGGGTCAGGCCGAAGGCGACCAGCAGGGGCAGCCCGCGTTCATCCGCCAGGCCCACGGCGAACTCCAGCGCGGGGTTCCAGAAGGCCCGCTGGGCGGCCTGCATCCAGTAGAGGACGTACTGGCCTCCGGCGGGGAACCGGGCGTTCAGAGAGTGAATGCGTTCGGGCTCTATCATTGGCGGGTTGCGTATTGCGTGTTACGTTATGTTTCCGGCTGCTTCATCACCGACTTCATCTTTTCGTCGGGCGTTCGGCCCAGGGCCTGGCAGGCCCGAAGGTAGTTGTGGACCATTGTTTCCATCCAGTCGGTAAAAGCGGCGGGAAATTGCCGGAAGAGGGGCGCCAGGCTGCGCACTGCTTCCTTGTGTGCCGCCAGCACCTCCTCCCGCCGGCCCGGGGCGGAAAGCATCGCGCCCAGGTTGGTGAGGCTGGCCGCCAGGTCGGCGCAGGCCGACCATTGGCCGCCGGCCCAGGCAAGGCGACTTCAGTCGCCGCCTCCGCAGGCCTGAAGATAACCCTCCCGCAGC
>DAOTWK010000214.1:0-5767 GCA_034435815.1 Anaerolineae bacterium
TGATGTCGAATATGAATTGGGGCAGGGGCATCCGTAAGGGTTCTCTGGCCCTTCTCCAGCCGCTTCGCCTTTAACCCTTCACAAGTGCAGGTTTTGCATCGCCCTTGTTCGGAGTGGGCAGAGGACCGCGTTTGCCCCCTCACCCCCTTTGATTCTTCCTTTTGCCTTGGCCTCCGGCCAGGGGGAAAGGAGGAAAAGAAAGGGTTTTTGTGGCGGCGGTCTGCGGCCGCCGCCACAAAAAGCCTTTTCCACCCCGCCCCTCTCCCGCCGCCGAAGGCGAGTGGGAGAGGGGTGGGGGCAAGGGGATGGAGCGAGGGCGGGAAAGAAGGCAGATGTCCCAACTTATGTCCGAACCTCAGGGCGCGACTTGGCGCAGGCTAAAGCCTATGCTACAGCCGCTTTGCTGTTTTTGTGGGCAGGATGCTCCCCGACCACGCGAGTTCCCAGAGAACCGAAAACACTTATCCGGGTAGTGAACCGGGGTGCCGGGGGGTGAGAAAGCAGATGTCCCAACTTATGTCTGAACCTCACTGAACGAGAAGCAGGAGGGGGAAAGAAAAAACTGATGAACGGAGAGATGAGATAGCCCAGGCTCTCCAGGTGTCCGCATGGGGAGGGAATACGCTGTCCACAAAAGGCAGGGGATATAGCGGCTATGGCAGAGCCATAGCCGCCAATCCTCCCGGACTACCCTCGCCCCAGGATCGCATCAATCTCCTGCATCTGCTGGGGCGTCAGCGGGCCGAACTGCATAGCGGCGGCGTTCTCCTGCACCTGCGCGACGGTGCGGAAGCCGGGGATAGGGATATTCTGCGGGCTGCGCGCCCAGAGCCAGGCCAAAGCGCCCTGCGCCAGGGTCCGACCGCCGCTGGTCAGGATTTCCCGAACGGCTTCCACTTTCGCCAGCCACTCCGGATCAGGCCGACCGTCCCGGAAATATCGCATCCATTCCGGGCTTTTCTCGCCGCGCACGTCGTCCGCTGAGACGCGCGTCTGCAGGGTGTACTTGCCTGTCAGCAGACCCATGGCCAGCGGGCCGCGATTGATGGCGGCCAGATGGTATTTCTCGCAGATGGCGATGACGGCCGGATTGTCGTCCAGCACGTTCAATTGAAACTGAATTGCCGTGCAGTGCGGCCCCTGGGCGAAAGCCTCTGCCCGATCCGGAAAGTCGGTACTCCAGCCATAGAAGCGAATTTTGCCCTCGCTGACCAATTCCTCCAGTGTCTCCAGCACCGGCCCGATCCGATCAGCCGGATAGCCGTTGTCGTGGAACTGGTAGAGGTCAATGTAGTCGGTATTCAGACGGCGCAGTGAGTCTTCGCAGGCGCGCCGGATGCCCTCCGGCGAGACGTCTGCACCGGTGACCTGGCGGGTCTGTTCGTCAAAGACGGCGTTGAATTTGGTGGCAATAACGACCTGGGAGCGGCGGCCCACCAGGGCCCGCCCCAGAACCCGTTCGCTATGGCCCGCGCCATAGACGTTGGCTGTGTCAAAGAAGTTGATGCCCATATCCAGAGCGGCATGGATGGCACGGATGGACTCATTGTCATCCACTTCGCCCCACCCCAAAGGGATCTCCCCGGCCCAGAACGGGCCACCGATGGCCCAGCACCCCAGCCCCAGGGCGCTGACCTCAATTCCTGAGCGTCCCAGCGTGCGTTTCATCGGTCCTCCTCCAGAAAGGAGCGGGAGTCTTGCAGCAAAGTTGCCGATTGTTCTTTTGGCCTGGCAGAAAGCCATTTTCGGCGATTTTCTAACCGCCCGCTCCAAAAAGCCAGCCTTCAGAGACGGGCTGAAAAGCCCGTCCTACCCCGCGATGTTCATTTCCTCCAGCGGTAATCGTTCCGTAGCGCCTGGCGGAAGTCCTCCTGAATCTGGTCTTTGGTCCGAATCTCCCACTCATCTCCCTGCCAGCGGTAGAGGAGCAGGCAGTGAATCTGCTGGGCGTGGGGGGTGCTGTTCCAGCGGTGAATCTCTGCGTAGGCCGCTTGCACCCAGCCGATGTTGCGGTTGATCCAACCGTTCGGCCCTGTGCCGTCCGGGTTCACCGTCCAGTGGTTGGTCTCGGTGATGTAGACGGGCTTATCCCGCCACTTCGCGGGGATGGCCTCAATGAACGGGCGGTAGGCCTGGAAGTCGTAGTAGTGCTCGTGCTCCGTGCCCGGGACAAGGGGCCAGTCGGTGAAGACCCGCAGGTGGGTGATATAATCCACCACCGGGCCGTGGGTGTAGGTGTGGAGCGCGAAGCCGTCCAGTGCCACAATCCCGTCCAGCATTTCCTTAAAGTACGTCAGCGGGCGGTAGCGGATGCCACCCAGCCGGACCCAGGGGGTAGTGTTGTACGGGTCCACCGCCCCGGGCACCACCGTCGCATTGGGCAGGACCTCCTTGATAGCCCGATAGACCAGGTTGAAGGCGCGGGCGTAAAGTTGCGGTGTGATATGCTCCCGGGGGTCCGCCAGCCCGCCGGGGTGCTCCCGGACGTTGTTCTGCTCGTTCCCGATGGTAATGACCCAGGTGTAGTGAGACGGAGGGACCTCTGGACGCTTCAGGTAGAGTTCCACCCAGCGCCGGCAGGTGGCCGCGAAGTCCCCATAGTACTGGGATTCGGGCAGGGTCCCTGCCGGTTCATAACCGTAGTTGAGGCGGATGACCACGCCGAAGCCACTGCGGGCCCAGTCCCAGAGTTTCTGCCGCAGGGCTTCGTTGGGCCGCAGGTTATCGGGATGACGGCCGATGGATTCGGTGAAGAGCACCCAGCCACGCCGCCCCGTCCCCTGGAACAGATGCCGGAAGTCCTCCGTCTCGTCGGCGCCGGCGCCGTGGATGCCGAAAATCCAGGCGCATTCGCCGAAGGGGAGCGGGGCATCCTCTACCAGGCGGCGGTTATCGGGTGGGACGTCGGCAACGAGATACCAGGCGGCCGCGTAGCCTTCGTGCAGGCTGGGCGTGCGCACCCGAATCCACTGCCCTTCCTGCCCGACCTTTGCCAGGGCCTGCTGAGGGTTCTCCTGAATCTCCAGAATCGTGCCATCGGGGACCCGCCAGACAGTGGGAGTATTTGTCCCTGGGCCCTGCCGGATGTTCAGGTAGCCGACCTGGGGGCTTTGGACGCGCAGGTAGTTCACCGGTGCCGGTGCTTCCGCCACCGGCGGGCGGTCGGTGACGTACCAGGCGGCCAGCCAGCCCTCCGGTCCATCAGGCTCCAACCGAACATTGAGCCACTGACCGGCTTTACCGAACTTCTGCCGGGCCAGCGCGAGGTCTTCTATAATTCGCAGGCGCGCTCCAGGATAGAGCCGCCCGACGAGGGTATCCGGGCGCACGACGGGCTGGCTGCGAAAGTTCACCTCCTGGGTCGTCCAGACGTGAGTCAGTTGACCTGGCGGGGCGGGGGGCAGGGCCGGGAGGGTCGGGGGCGCGCCGGGGTCGGTCAGGGCGAAGGAGGGGGAGCCGTCGGCACGTCGCTCGGGGAGCCAGCCCAGCGCGCCGTCGGCGGTGCGGACCTGGAGCCAACGACGGCCATCGCTCCCGCGGCGCCAGGCCACTCCCTCGGCGGTGCTCCGGTAAATAAGGGCGCGCGTCCGCTGGGCGGCGAAGTCCGGCAGGGCATATAGGAGCGCCCCCTCCAGTGGGGCCATCCACACAGCGGCGGGGACGGGCATCTCCACCGGCGCCTCCGCCGGGGCGAAGTCCCGAATCAGCGGGACCAGCGCGTCGGGGATGGCACGGGCGGTGTAGAAACTGACAAAGGTCGGCCCGTAGGCCGCCAGTCGGTTCAGCCAGACCCGGAACTCCTCCGGCGCCATCGGCGCGCTGCCATACTCATCGTGGTAGGGGCCCAGGATGGGATAAAGAGGTGGGCGGAAGCCCCATTTGAGGCACCATTCTTCGTAATGGCCGTAGGTCCATTCATCTATCACCCGGCGGGCCTGGACCTCCCAGGGGGTGGGGTTGCCCGGAGCGAAGAAGGAGCCATAGGCCATGGGCATCAGTCCGCCTTTGCAAATTTCCAGCATCTCCGTGTATGGGAGGTCCGTGTGAGCGGAGATGTTGGGAAAGGAGCAAAGGAAGAGCATCTCGGGGTTGACGTCGGGCCTCTTGAGGGCGCGGACCAGTTTCCGAGCCGCCTCAAATTTCCGGCTGCAGGGGCCTTCCATGTCAAAGACGAAGCCCCGGTAGCCGTCCGTGAAGGCCCGCAGGACGACCTGAGCCTCCCGTTCCGGGTCATCCAGGGTGAGCCAGGTCCAGGCGAAGGGGACCAGTCCGGCTTCGGTGATGCGGCGGGCCGCCGGGGCGGAGTCTGCGTAGTACTGAACGGCCTGCCCCACTTTGTAGAGAATATGGGTCCCGCCGGTCTGCTGAGCGATCTGAATGGCCCGGCCCAGTTCGTCGCCCGCCCGACGCCAAGCCCAGATGCCCTTGCCGCGCAGCGGTGATGTGCTCATGGTGCCTCCTTTGCTGTAGACTATCTGCGGAGATTCTCCACCCAGCAGTTATCCGGCAACATCCAGATAAAGACGCTCCTTTCAAAACCGCCCAGGGCGCGAAGAACGCAAAGGCGTCCCGGCGTTCTTTGTGGTTGAACCTGCCCAGAATTTCTCTCTACGGCGTCCCCGGCAGGTTGTGCTGGGCATAGTCCCCTTCAAACTCGGTGGGGATGGTGCGCAGAATCTCCACCCAGCGGATGATACGGTTGGCGCCCTGCAGGAGTTGCAGGAAGGGGCCCTGGGTCTTTAGTTTGCGGGAAGCGATAGCCTGGGTGGCGCCCAGTTTCCCCCGCAGGACGTCCACCCAGACACCGTAGGGGGCGCTGAGCGTGAAATCTGTCGGCCGTTTGCCTACCCAGACCTCGCCGATTTTCCCATCCTCATTGGTAAATCCGATAACGGTGGTCTCGTTGACGCCCTTCGCGGGTTCGGCTTCCAGAACCAGCGTATAGGACGCGTTGTGGCCCTTCGCCAGTTCCAGGTACTGCGGATCGGCATTGGAGCGCCGTCGGACCTCTTCCAGGTATTCCAGAGATGCGAGTTTCATGGTGAACCTCCTTTGAAATGAGGACTTTTTGTTGCGGCGGCTTTGTCGCTGCAACAGAATGCCGATTCATCTATCTGCACCAGCACCTTCACTGCGCCGGAGCCGGGGGCGATCAGGCGGTTGAACCACTCCGCGACCCCCTCATTCAGCGGAATCTCATGGCTGACCAGCGCTTCCACATCTACCCGGCCCTGAGCAATGAGGTCTATCGCGGCCGGGAATTCTGCCCATCCCGCCAGACTGCCCTCAATAGAGAGTTCTCCCATCACCACGCTGAAGAAGTCCGCTTCCACCGGTTGGATAGGCAGCCCCAACAGGAAAATCTGCCCGCCCTTGCGGACCAGGGAGATCGCCTCGGCGAACGGTTCCGGCGCGCCGGTGCAGATGAAAATGACGTCCGGTCCCAGCCCGTCCGTCAGTTCGGATAAGGAGACGCTGAGGTTATCCTCCAGCGGGTTCAGAACGACCGTTGCGCCCAGGCGGGCCGCCAGCGCGGCGCGGGTGGGGTCCACCTCGGTGACGATGACGGAGCGCGCACCCGCCAGGCGCACACACTGCAAAGTGAGCAGTCCAATGGGACCGGCCCCCATCACCACCGCCCGGTCCCCCGGCTTGAGGCGGGAGCGACGGACGCCGTGGAGGGCCACCGTCAGCGGCTCCACCAGCGTCCCCTGCCGCATATTCACTCCCTCCGGCAAGCGGTGCAGCCCGACCGCCGGAGCCTTCG
>DAOTWK010000215.1:0-2269 GCA_034435815.1 Anaerolineae bacterium
GGCAGGATGAGGTACGGCGCGCTCAGCCGGGTGGGCCAATCGGCTCCTTCTATGGACGGGACGACGACGTCCGGAATCGCGCCCCGCCCGGTGTTACGGACCCGCAATTCGTGGATGACGACGGTGCCCGGCGGGCCGATGGCGGTGTGGTCGGGCCAGAGGGCAGTTCTTGCGGTTGCCCTCACCTCCAGCCCGACGTCCGGTGTGGGGGCGGTCAGCCAGTCCAGCGCGCGGCGCATCACCTCCCGGCGGGTCTGGCGGTCGTTGATGGCCTCAAAGCCGAAGGAGAGGTAGAGGGCCCGGTAGTCCAGACAGGTGCCGGTGGCCAGGGCGGCATAGCCACTGGTGGGGCAACTCTGCCCGGTGTCCTCCGGACGGCACTCCGATTCGCTGCGGGCCCGGTCACAGGCCGCGTAGGCCAGGACGGGGGCTGCCGCGTCCGGGTCGGCGGGTGCGACAACATCGGGGTAGTACTGGTTATCTGCTCCGCCCGGCCCGGCAATCGTCATCGTTAGGCCCACAAAGGGGCCGCCGGAGAGCCCCTCCACCGTCCAGAGGTTGCTGGAGTCCTCCACCAGCCGCGCCCTCAGGTACTTCCAGTAGTAGGGCATCCCGGCGTCCAGGAAGCCCACGTCCTGCCCGCTCAAGAAGAGATGGCCCCCCGTAGAAAGATAGGTGGTGATGGCGTTCTGCGCGCCGATGTAACCGGGGGCATCGTACGGCGCGCTCCAGACCACCACGTCGTAGGGGGCCAGGAGGTCGGCAGTAGGGGTGTCGTCGGGTATCTGGTGGACAGTCCACTCGTCGTAGGCCAGGGCCAGGTCATCCAGCGCCTGGCGGTAGTAGGCGATCTGGCTCCCGTAGTACCAGGCCCCGGAGTCCACCAGCAGGACCGAGGGGGCCGGGGGGAGGGCGAGGGTGACGGCGGTCGTCTCCTCGGGGACTACGGCGGCGGTAGCGGTGACGATGTAGTAGCCCACGGCACGGGCCCGGACGGTGTAGTCTCCGGCGGGAACAGCGAAGGCCGCCAGGGAGGCCGTCGCGGTCAGGGGAGTGTCCAGGACGGCGATGGTTGCGGTGACGGGCGCGCCGGTGGCCCCGTCGGCGACGGCGACCCGGAGGGTGCCGGTAGGGAGGGTGGTCAGGGCGAAGTCGGCGGTCATCACCGCGCCGGTCGTGATGACGACGCCGTAGCGAGTGGCGGGCGCATAACCGAAAGCGCGGGCGGTCAGGTCGTAGGGGCCGGGGGCCAGGGGGAGGATGTAGCGGCCTGACGCGTCGGTCGTCGCCGAGCCCCCGCCGCCGTCCCCGTGGAAGGTGGCGGAGACGGTCGCGCCGGAGATGGGGGCCCCGTCCCCCAAACGGGTCACCGTCCCCTGGACGATTCCGGCGTTCATCAGGGTGGCGACAGCGGCGAAGGTGTCAATGCGCCCCCAGCCGGAATCGTTGTTGGGGACGGTCGTGCTCAGCGGGACAGTGGTGCTGGTGATGAGATAGGCGGTCCGGGTGATGTTCAGAGTTGGGCTGACGGCGCGCAAGAGCGCCACCAGGCCGGAGACGTGGGGAGTGGCCATAGAAGTGCCGCTCATAGTGCCGTAGACGCCGCCGGGGAGGGCGGAGCGGACCCCGACGCCGGGTGCGACGACGTGGGGCCGGACTTCGCCCCAGGGAGAGGGCCCCCGGCTGGAGAAGTAGGCGACGCGGTCGGTGGAATCGGTGGCGCCCACGGCGAAGGCCTCGGGGAGGGAGGCCGGGGAGATGACGGTCCCTGGGCCGGGGCCTCGGTTGCCGTTGGCAAAGACGACGAAGATGCCCGCCGCGCGCAGCGCGCGCAGGTCCTGCTGGAATTCGGTAGAGAGGCCATTCTCGTCCCCCCAGGAGCAGTTGACAACGTCGGGGGCCAGGGTGGGGTCGCCCGCCGGGGCGAGGAGCCACTGGAATCCGGCGTGGATCCAGGAGTTGTAGCCGTAGCCGTAACGGTCCAGGATTTTGACGCCGATCCAGCGGGCGCCGGGGGCAACGCCGATGCCTCCCCGGCCGACGGCGGTGCCCAGGGTGTGGGTGCCGTGGCCGTGGTCGTCTATGGGGTAGAGGGAGCCGGTGACGGGGTCGTACCAGTTGCCCCGGTGCTGGGCGGGGCCGTGGGGGTTGTAGCCCCGGTAGTTGACCTGCAGGGCCGGGTGGAGCCAGTCCACGCCGGTATCCATGCCCGCCACCACTGCGCCGGTGCCGGATATGCCCAGGGTGGCCCAGACTTCCGGAGCGCGGA
>DAOTWK010000216.1:0-2077 GCA_034435815.1 Anaerolineae bacterium
TGGAGGCCTACCAGTACCAGGAGGGCCGGCAGGCCACGGTGACGCTCCGGATTCCGGCTGAAAACTTGGACACAGCGCTGGACCGGCTGCGCGCGATGGCAACGACCGTCCGGCGGGAATCGGTCTCCGGGCAGGACGTGACGGACCAGTACGTGGACCTGGAATCCCGCCTGCGCCACCTGGAGGCAAAGGAGAAGCAACTGCTGGAATTCCTGGACCGGGCGGAGGACACCGAGGCCGTCTTGGCCGTCTACGAGCATCTCAGCGCGACCCAGGCGGAGATAGAGCAGGTGAAGGGGCGGATGCAGTATCTGGAGAACCAGGCCGCGCTGGCGACGGTCACTGTCAGCCTGACGCCGGACGTGATGGCCCAGCCGCTGGAGACGGGCGGCTGGAACCTGCCCCTCACCGTCCGCAGCGCGGTGGAAACCCTGCTGAATGTCCTGGAGTTCTTCGTCAAGGCGCTCATTTACATCGTTATCGTCGTCCTGCCCGCGCTCATCCTGGTCGCACTGCCCATCTTCGGGATCTTCCTGCTGGTGCGCTGGCTGGTTCGGCGACGGCGGCACAAATAGGCGACCCAAATTTGCTCATCCTGGATGTGCCAGGCACTCCCGTTCAGTGCCTGGCACATTCTCTATCTAGGGGAGGAGAAAATGAGCATAACTATCGTCGGATTGGGGCCGGGTGATCCCCGCCACCTGACGCGCGAGGCCTGGGAAGTGCTTTCAACGGGCCGGGAGGTCTGGCTGCGTACTGCCCGCCATCCCACCGTCGCCCATCTGCCTGCCCATCTGGCCCTCCACTCCTTCGACGACCTCTACGAATCGGCGGAGGATTTCGCTCAGGTCTACGGAGCCATCGCAGAGCGGGTCTTGGAACTGGGCCGCCGACCCGAAGGGGTCATCTACGCCGTGCCGGGCCATCCCCTGGTCGGCGAGGCGACAGTCCGGCAGATCCTGCAGATGGCGCGGGAGGCCGACCTGCCGGTGCGCGTCGTGGACGGGATTAGTTTTGTGGAGGTGGCGCTTACGGCGCTGGGCCTGGATGCTCTGGAGCCAGGCCTCCAGGTCTGCGATGGGATAGAAGTTGCCGCCCTCCACCACCCTCCCCTGAACCCCGACCTCCCCGCCCTTATCGGTCAGGTCTACAGCCGCCGACTGGCCAGCGATCTGAAACTGACGTTGATGAACCAGTACCCCGACGAGCATCCCGTCACCCTCATCTTCGCCGCCGGGACGGCCGCGCAACGGGTAGTCCATCTGCCGTTGTACGAACTGGACCACCAGGAAGTGAACCACCTGACCACGTTGTACGTCCCTCCGCTCCCGCCCGTGAGCAGTTTTGAGGGCTTCCAGGAGACCATCGCCCACCTGCGGGCCCCTGATGGCTGTCCGTGGGACCGAGAGCAGACGCACGAGAGCCTGCGGAGCAACCTGCTGGAGGAAGCCTACGAGGTCGCCGCCGCGATAGACGCCGGGGATATGGCGAGCCTGCGGGAGGAACTGGGCGACCTACTCCTACAGATTGTGCTGCATGCGCAGATGGCAACCGAGGCAGGGGAGTTCCGGATGGCCGACGTCATCGCGGCCATAGACCGGAAACTGAAACGGCGCCATCCCCACGTATGGGGCGGCCAGAAAGTGGATAACGCTCAGGAAGTGCTGGCCCGCTGGGAGCACCTAAAGCAGGAAGAGCGAGCCGGGAAGGGGTCTCTGTTGGACGGCGTCCCGCAGGCGGTCCCGGCGCTTCTGCAAGCACACATCTACGGGAAGCGGGCGGCCCGGGTGGGCTTTGACTGGGCCCGACCGGAGGAGGTGGCCCGGAAAGTGCGGGAGGAGATGGCGGAGGTAGAGGCCGCCCGCACGCCGGAGGAGGTGGAGGCCGAGGTGGGCGACCTGCTATTTGCCGTTGCCAATTGGGCCCGGCACTTGGGGGTGGAGCCGGAGACGGCGCTGCGAAAAGCCAACGCCCGCTTCGCCGCCCGTTTTCGGGCTATGGAGGAACTGGCCCGCCAGCGCGGCCTGGATATGGCTCAGATGGGCATCGCCGAACTGGACCGGCTGTGGGAAGAAAT
>DAOTWK010000217.1:0-7078 GCA_034435815.1 Anaerolineae bacterium
CGCTGGCGGCGGCCCTGGCTGCCCTCACCCTGGTCTCCCCGCTGGCCCGGGCACTGGCCGCTGGAGGCATCCCCTACCCCTGGGCGGACGGCCTTGCCCTGTTCATTGTCGTCGGCGGCCTCTCGGCCCTCATCCTGGTCGCGGGCCGGCTGGTGCCGGAGGGCATCGCTGCCGCCCGCCCGGAGGAGTGGGCTGTCCGCTTCGCCGGATGGCTCCGGGTCCTGGCGGCCCTGCTCTGGCCCCCCGTCCGCCTGCTGGTCTGGGTGGGCAACCGCCTGGCGGGCCCCTTCGGCGGCATCCCCCTCAGCGGCACCACCCTGGTTACCGAAGAGGAAATCCGCACCCTGGTGGACGCCGGAGAAGAGGAGGGCGTCATTGAGGAAGAAGAGAAGGAGATGATCTACTCCATCTTTGAACTGGGCGAGACCATGGCGCGGGAGGTGATGGTCCCCCGCATAGACATCGTTGCTGTGGACGTCCAGATGCCGCCGGAGGAGGTGGTTCGGGTCATCGCGGAGACCGGCCATTCCCGCATCCCCGTCTACGAGGGGACCGTGGACGGAATTGTGGGACTGGTGTACGCCAAGGACCTGCTGCTCTACCTGCAGGGGGACGGTCCCCGACTGCCGCTGCGGGAGATGCTCCGCCCGGCCTACTTTGTGCCGGAAACGAAGAAGGTGGACGACCTGCTGCGGGAGATGCAGCAGCGGCGCATCCACATGGCGATTGTGGTGGACGAGTACGGCGGGACGGCGGGCCTGGTCACCGTGGAGGACATCCTGGAGGAGATTGTCGGGGAGATCCAGGACGAGTACGACGCCGAAGAACCCTCTTTTGAGCAAGTCGGCGAGGGAGAATATATCCTGGATGCGCGGATGAACCTGGACGACGTCAACGACCTCCTGGAGGCTGACCTGCCCACCGAAGCCGCCGACACACTGGGCGGCTTCATCTACAACGCACTGGGACGGGTCCCCGTCCCCGGCGACCATCTTCAGGTTGGAAAGTGGCGAATAGAGGTACTGACCGTCTCCGGCCGGCGTATCCGCAAAGTGCGGATGACGCAAGGGGAACGATCATAACCAAGGAACATCCACAATGAGCAAAAATCAACCTTCAGCGGCAGATTTTGACCCTCAGGTTTTACTGGAGCATGCCCGCCAGGCCCGGGAGCGGGCCTACGCGCCCTATTCCCACTACCGCGTTGGCGCAGCGCTGTTGGGCCGCTCCGGACGTATCTATATCGGCTGTAACGTGGAGAACGCCGTCTATCCGCTCAGCACCTGTGCCGAGCGGACGGCAGTGGTGAAGGCCGTCTCTGAAGGGGAACGGGAGTTCGTCGCGCTGGCAGTGGTGACGGAAAACGGCGGGACGCCCTGCGGCGCCTGTCGCCAGACCCTGCGGGAGTTCGCCGAGGACCTGATCATCCTCATCGGCGATGCGGCCGGCCACTACCGGCAGACCACCCTCTCCCAATTGCTGCCGGAGAGTTTCAGCGCTGCCGACCTGCCTCCGTGCCCCCGGAACCTTCCCGCCCCGCCGGACGTCTATAAAAACAAACCGTAGGAGCAGGACTGGCCCCTGCTCGTGGTTTTTCGTCCGTCATCCGTCATCTGGAGGTGCCGTATGATCCCTCGGCGCGTGCTCTCGCTGGTCCTGCTATTGGTTCTGCTCATCACCGCATGCCGGCCCCCCCGGCCCACTATACCCGCCAGCCCGCTGGCGCCGCCGTCCTCTCCTCTCCCCACCGCCCCGCCCACGCCCCCCGCCCTGCTGGAATTTTCGCCCCCGGCTGGCTCCCTGAACCTGCGCTTGCCCACGCTCCGGCTCGCTTTCAGCCGCCCTATGGATGCCCGGAGCGTCCTGCGCGCCCTCTCCGTCCAGCCGTCCGTCCCCCTGGAACTTTCCGGTTATGAAGAAGGCGCACTGCTTCTGCGTCCCACCGTTCCCCTCACCCCGGGTCTCTCCTACCAGTTCGTCCTCACCCCCACCGCCACCGACCGGAACGGCGTCCCGCTGGACCGGGTATACTCCTGGTCCTACAGCCTGCTCCCGCTGGCCGCCATCAGCGGCCCCAGCCGGGAACAGAGGGATGCTCCCCTGGCCATCCGCTTCCACTACGACGTGGACCCCAAGAGTGTCCAGAAGGCGGTCCGCATGACCCCGGCCGTCGGTGGCGAGTGGAAATGGGACGCGCAGCAAAACACCATGGTCTTCCACCCCCAGGAGCGGCTCCCCGCCTGGACGACTTTCACCGTCACTCTGAGCGCGGACCTCTGCGACCCCGACGGCCATCCCTTCCCGCCGCCGGAGCCTTTCGGGTGGACCACCCCGCCCCCTATCCTGGAAACCCACCCGGACCCATCCTGGAGCGTCCAACCGGCGACTTCCGTACGGATCGTCTTTGACCGCCCAATGAACTGGGATAGCGTCGTCGCTGCCTTCTCTATCACTCCCACCGTCGCCGGAACGTTTGAATGGACGGAGACCACGTTCCTCTTCCGTCCCGAAGAGCCGCTGCAATCCCTCACCCGCTACACCGTCACCCTCGCGCCGTCGGCCCTGGACGAGGACGGAAAGCCCATCCTCTCCATCCCCTACACCTGGGCCTTCCAGACCGGCACGCCCCAGCCCGTCGCCGACTTCGGCTGGGGTCCCAATGCCCAGGTCCTGGACGCCGACGGCCGCCGCGCCGTCCACTTCCGCATCTACGGCCTGGTGGATGCCACCCTCGCCTTTGAACTCTACCAGGTGACGCTCCCCCAGTTCCTGGACCGCTACACCTCGGGCTTTCGCGGCGTCGCCGGGTGGGAAAAACGCCCCATCAGCACCGAGGGAACGACTCCGGTTCGCCGGTGGGAAGCGCCGGCCCGCAATGAGAGACATTGGGACGCCCCCGGCGAAATGGTCATCCCCGCCGACGTCCCCCCAGGCCTCTACATCCTGAATATGGAAGTTCCGGCTGCCGGGCTGACCGACCAGTTATTCCTCATCCTGACCCGCTATGTCCTGACTCTGAAACAGGCGGAGGGACAGATCGTCTCCTGGCTCACGGATATTAACGGCGAACCGGTCCCCGGCGCCGAAGTCGGTATCTACGCCCGTGACGGCACGCTGGTGGCCCAGGGCACCACCGACAACCAGGGCATCTACCGGACCCGGGTGCCCCGGGACCCCCAGCCGCTGATTGTCGTCGCCCGGGTGGGCGAGGATATCACCGCCGCCGGCTTGAGCAACGAATGGCGCAGTCCATCCGGCTCCTGGTGGGGGTGGTGGCAACTGGCGCCGACGGCCCGCCGCTACTCTGCCTACATCTACACCGACCGCCCCATCTACCGCCCCGGCCAGACCGTCTTCTTCAAGGGCATCCTGCGCCGGGACGACGACGCCGTCCTCTCCCGGCTGCCCGTCGGCACTCCCGTCACCGTCCGCATCCGGGACGCGCGCGAGAACGTCGTCCAGACTCTCAACCTGACCGCCAGCGAGTTCGGCACTCTCTTCGGCCAATTCTCCCTGGCCGAGGGCGCGATGCTGGGCAACTACACCGTAGAAATGGTGGTGGACGGCGAGGCCCACCGGCAAATCTTCAAAGTCCAGGACTATCGCAAGCCCGACTATCAGGTGCAGGTGACCCCCGATCGCACCCGCTACGTGGCCGGTGAGACCATCACGGTGACCGTGGAGAGCCGCTACTTCTTCGGCGAACCGGTGGCCGGCGCCCCGGCGGTGGTGAAAATCTACCAGTTGGGCCAGCGATACTGCTGGGGGAACTGTCCCCCCGAAGAAGAATACATCTGGTACGCCTCGGACCGGCCGCCTATCCAGGCCACCACCGACGCAGGCGGTCGCTTCACCTTCACCCTGCCCGCCGAACACCGGAGTGAGTACTGGTGGTGGGAGACGTCTCCTCGCACCCTCTGGGGGGTGGAGGCGACGGTGGACGATGGGAGCCACCAGACGGTGAGCCACTTCGCCGTCGTGGAGGTCTACCCTACCGCCGAACGTCTGAGCCTGGACCCGGGCGGCTATGTCCACGCGCCCGGCCAGCCTTTCACCGTCCAGATGACAGTCCGCACCATCTCGGACGAGCCGGTCCCGAACCGCGCCGTCCGGCTGGAACTGGCCCGCTACAGTCTCCAGACCGGCGACTACACCGACGTCGTCCAGGCCATCACCGTCACCACCCGGAGCGACGGCATCATCCGCACCCCGTTCACCGTAGAAAAGCCCGGCTGGTATCTCCTGCGCGCCGTCGCCACCGACCGGCTGGGCCACGGAATCACCGACTCCACATGGCTGGCGGTCTTCCGCCAGACCTGGTGGGGCGAGCAGGCGCCGGCCCAACTGCGCATCATCGCCGACCAGCCCCGGTACACCCCGGGCGACGTCGCCCGACTGCTGATAGAATCCCCCATCGGCGGCCCGGCGCTCCTCACCTTTGAACGCGGGACTACCCGGCGGGTCCAGATTGTCCACCTGACCCCGCCCCTCACGGTGGTAGACGTCCCCATCCAGCCGGACGACGTCCCCAACATCTACGTCACCGTGAACGTCTGGGAGCCGCAGGACACCACGCTCCGCCCGAAGGAAGGCCACTATTCGCTCTCAGATAGCGTGCTCCGCACTGCCAGCGTGGAACTCTCCATCCCCGCCGAGGACCGGCGGCTGACGGTCACCATCACGCCCGACCGGACCCGCTACGCGCCCCGTCAGGAGGCCCGCTTTACGGTGCGCGTGACCGATGTCCAGGGCGCGCCCGTCCCCGGCGCGGAGGTCTCCCTGGCGCTGGTGGACGAGGCCATCTTCGCCCTCAGCGAGGAACTTTCCGGCCCCATCCACGCAGCCTTTTATGCCCGGCGGGAGCACATCGTTCGCACCTACGACGGTATGGCCCTGCGCCGCTATATCGGCAGCGACGGTATAGGCGGTGGCGGCGGAGAGGGCTTCACCGCCGCCAATCCCCGCAGCGACTTCCCCGACACCGCCATCTGGCTGCCGGCCCTCACCACCGACGCCGACGGCACCGTCGTCCTCACCCTCAACCTGCCGGATAGTCTGACCACCTGGCGGCTCACCGCGAAGGTGACGACAGTGGAGGACCAGGTTCGGGTGGGCGAGGCGGTGACAAAAGTGACCACCCATCAGCCCGTCATCGTCCGCCCGCTCCTGCCCCGCGCGCTGACGGCAGGCGACCAGTTCTACCTCTCCACCGCCGTCCACAACTACAGCCCGGCGGCCCTGACCCTCACCGTCGGTATCCGTCCGGAGGGCGGCCTGGAGGTGGCCCGCCCGCTCACCCAGGCCATCTCGCTGGCCCCGGGCGAGGTCCGCATCATCGGCTGGTCGGCCCGGGCCCCGGCGCCGGGAACCGTCACCGTGACGGTCAGCGCCCGCGCCACTACCACCGGCGACGCCGTCCGGCTGAGTATGCCAGTGCGCCCGCTGGCCGTCCGGGAGGTCCAGACCCAGGTCGGTGAGTTCCAGGGCCTCTGGGAGACGACTGTCTTCCTGCCCACCGACGCCCTGAAAGGAGTCAGTTCCCTGGAAGTGCACCTCTCCCGTTCCGTCGCCGGGAACATCCTGGTGGGCCTGGAGTACCTGACCGGCTATCCGTTCGGCTGCGTGGAGCAGACGATGAGCAAGGCGCTGCCGACGGCGGTGGTGGCCCGCGCCTTCCACCAACTGGGCTACGCCAGCCCGACCCTTCTGGCCGATCTGCCGCCCAAAGTCCAGGCGGGTCTCCAGCGGCTCTACGGATTCCAGCACAACGACGGCGGCTGGGGGTGGTGGTGGGATGACGCCAGCCACGACTACCAGACCGCCTGGGTGGTCTTCGGTCTGACAATGATTGCCCAGGCCGGCTACGAGGTGGACCCGGGCGTGATACAGCGCGGGGTGGAATGGCTGAACGGCCACCTGGGCGAAATGGACATCCGCACCCGCGCCTACGCGCTATACAGCATGGCCATCGCCGGAAAGGGAAACCGGGCGGCGACGCTGGCCCTTTCGGAGGAGTGGGCGCGGCTGGACTTCTTCAGTCGGGCCGCGCTGGCGCTGGCCCTGCACGAACTGGGTGAATCGGACCGGGCGCAGACTCTGGTGAACGAACTGGCCGAACGGGCGACCGTTACCCCAGAGGGCGCCTGGTGGGCCGGCGAGACGTATGACGGGTACTATGACCGGAAGACTATGGCTTCCGCGACCCGTACGACCGCCATGGTACTGGATGCCCTGGTGCGGGTCCGGCCCGACCACCCGCTGGTTCCGCAGGCTGTCCGCTGGCTCATGGCCCAGCGCCGGACGGACGGCTGGGGGAGCACCAACGAGACCGCCTACGCGGTCATCGCGCTGACGGACTACTTGCTGGCACTGGAAGAGCGGACGGCCGACACGACCTGTCGTGTGGAGGTGAACGGAGCGACCGTCCACGAGGGAAGGCTGGGTCGGGGCGAGCCGGTGATCTCCCTGAGGCTTCCGGCGACCCGGCTGCGGACGGGTCAGAATCGCCTGCGCCTCGTGTGCGACGGTGGCGGCACCCTCTACTATGTGGTCAACAACCGGCTCCACCTGGCCCGGGAGCGGGTGGAGGCGGCGGGGGAGGTGCGTGTTAGCCGGATCTATCGGGATGCAGCGACGAAAGAGGTCATTACGACGGCCTGGCCCGGGCAATTAGTCCAGGTGGAACTGTGGGTTAGAATGCCAAAGAGTGGCTTTTACATCATCGTAGAGGACCCGCTGCCCGGCGGCCTGGAGGCGCTGAACGAGCGGCTCAACACCACCAGCCATGATGCCAGCGCGCAGGAGGAGCGGTTCTACTGGCGCGAGTACGGGTACAACCAGAAGGAGGTGTGGGGGGATCGGGTGATCTTCTTTGTGACGGAGATGGGGACCGGAGAGTGGCGGGTGACCTATCTGGCGCGGGCTGTGCGGGCGGGCCGGTTCGTGGCCCTGCCGACGGAGGTCTCGGCGATGTACGACCCGACGGTTTGGGGTCGCTCTGCCAGCCAGGTCTTTACGGTAGCGCAAGATTAATCTTGCGCTTGCGCTCCCGGCGGGCGGCGCCCACGGAGTGGGCGCC
>DAOTWK010000218.1:0-1919 GCA_034435815.1 Anaerolineae bacterium
CGCCGCAGGAGCGGGCCAGGGACTCCCACTTTGCCAGGCGGACCCGCTTCACGACGATGGTGGACGCCCTGCACTGGGCCGTGGCGCTGTGGGAGCGGAACCGGCTGAGGGAGTTGCAGGAGCACTTATCGCAGACCTACGGGGGGGATGAAACGTTCTGGCAGGTGGCCCAGGCCATCAGCGAGGTGCTGCCGGATGGAGACAAAGAGAGACAGGCGCTGCAGGGGCTGCTATACGGGCGCCGGGCCTATATCCGGGAGGCCCAGCAGAGGTTGTTTTGAGAGGTGACCGATGAAAGCCTGGCATCAAGTCATTGTACCCCACGAGGACATCCGCAGAGGAAGGTTTGACGAAGCGGTCTTCGCTGCGGATCTATCGGATGTGCTGGCCGACCGCGGCCCGCTGGAATACCGCGACCCGGCCACCTTTTTCCGCAGGACCTACCCCACGAAGGGGCTGGTGAGCCTGCTTTCGGCGATGGTGGCGCGGCTGGCCGGCGCCGGCCGGGGCGAGGCCGTCATCCAGATTCAGACCCCCTTCGGCGGCGGCAAGACCCACAGCCTCATTGCCCTCTATCACCTCTTCCGCCACGGCGGAGAACTGACCACCTCGGAGGCGGTGGGGGAGATTCTCCGGGAGGCGGGGGTAGAGTCGGTGCCTCCGGCGCGGGTGGTCGCCTTTGTCGGCACGGCCGCCGACCCCCTCCAGGGCAGGACGCCGTGGGGCGAGATTGCCGCCCAACTGGGAAAGTACGCCCAGATGCAGGAGCACGACCAGAAGCGGCGCGCCCCGGGCAAGGACCGGCTGCACGACCTGCTGGCCGACCGGCCCACGCTAATCCTGATGGATGAGGTTGTGGAGTATGCGGTCAAGGCCAGGGATTTCGCTGACCAGGTGGTGGCCTTTTTCCAGGAGTTGACCGAGGCGGTGAGGGTCTTGCCGCAGTGCGCCCTGGTGGTCACCTTGCCCTCCAGCGCGCCCTATGGCGAGGAGGGCGAAAGAGCCCTTCATCGGTTGCAGCAGGTCTTTCGGCGAGTGGAGACCATCCGGACGCCGGTGGAGGGGGAAGAGATTTACGAAGTCATCCGCCGCCGCTTGTTTGAAGGCGCGCCCGACGCGCACGAGGCGCGCCGGGTGGCCGATACATACTGGGAGATGTACCAGCGTCTGGGCGATGACGTACCCAAGGAGGTCCGCGAGCCCGCTTACCGCGACCGGATGCTTCGGGCCTATCCGTTCCACCCGGAACTCCTGGACGTGCTGTTTGAGCGCTGGAGCACCTTCCCCGATTTCCAGCGCACCCGCGGGGTGCTGCGGCTGCTGGCGCAGATTGTGGCCCAGTTGTACAACCAGCGACAACCCGACCCGCTGATCCAGCCGTGCCACATTGATTTGACCAATCCGGCGGTGCGCGGGGAGTTTCTGCGGCATATCGGCAACGAATATCAAGGGGTCATCGCCTCCGACATCGGCGGGCCGAACGCCAAGGCCGAGAAGATTGACCAAGAGATGGGGTCCGAATATGCCCGGTTCGGCATCGCCAGCGGCCTGGCGCGGGCCATCTTCTTTGAGTCCTTCAGTGGTGGCGAAAAGAAGGGCGTCGGCATCCAGCGGCTGCGGCTGGCGGTGCTGCGCGAAGGAATTCAGCCCGCCCTCATCGCCGATGCGCTGCGGCGTCTGGAGGAGGAGTTGTGGTTTCTGCACGTGGAGGGGGGCCTCTATTCCTTCTCCAGCCAGCCCAACCTGAACCGCATTATCATAGAGCGGGAGGAGGGGGTCAGGGATGAACACATCGCCGAGGGAATCCGGTCGCGGCTGGAAAAGATCGCCGGCTCAGGAATGGTGGTGACCCTCTGGCCCAAGGAATCCCAGGACGTGCGGGACGACCGGTCGCTCAAATTGGCCGTGCTCTCACCCGA
>DAOTWK010000219.1:0-2107 GCA_034435815.1 Anaerolineae bacterium
TTCACTCCTCACGTTTCACTCCTCACGTTTCACCTTCCCACGGCTCCTCAAACTGCAACACAAACCTCCCATACCCGTCCACGTAGAAAATCATCTCCTTCGCCCCTGGCTTCAGCGTCGCCAGGAGTTTGCGGGAGATGTAGACCGTCAGGTTGTCCGCCTCAAATCGGATAAACTCGTCCGGGTTTTCGGGTTCGCCCATCCGACCGGATGAGCCCTCAAAGAAGATTCATCAATCCAGGCAGACGAGGCGACGGGCGATGTTCAACACACCGCCCCGCTGGCGGATGAAGTCCTGCAGCCAGGTTGAGGGAATGGTGGCCTTCATACTTCACCGCAGAGACATAGAGAGCGTTCACCAGCCCGATTAGCACCGGCACCTCAATCAGCGGCCCGATGACCGCCGCGAAGGCCTGCCCGGGGTGAATCCCGAAATCGTTCTTCGTATCTTTGTGTCTTCGTGGTAAAAACTACTTCCGGTGGTAATGGATGGTCGCGCCCCGGAATCCCAGCGCAGCCTCCAGGACGGCCTCCGTCAGCGTGGGATGAGGGTGGGTCGTCCAGGCCATGTCGTCCGCTGTGGCGCCTGTCTGTACCGCCAGTGCCCCCTCGGCAATCAGTTCGGTGACATGCGGGCCCATCATATGCACCCCCAGCACCCGTCCGCTGCCGGCCTCGCAGACGATGCGCACCAGTCCCTCCGTCTCCCCCAGAATCTGGGCACGGGGATTGGCGGAGAACGGGAACTGGAGTACCCGGACGTCGGCGCCCTGCTGGCGAGCCTGTTCCTCCGTCAGCCCGACGCCCGCCACCTCCGGCGAAGTGAAGATGGCGCTGGGCACGGAGCGGTAGTCCACCGCCCGCTTCTGACCGGCGATGTTCTCCACCGCCACCCGCCCGTCCACCATTGCCTTATGCGCCAGCATCATCCCGCCTACCGCGTCGCCGATGGCCCAGACGTTGGGGATGTTCGTCTGCAGGTATTCGTCCACTGCGATGGCGCGCCGGTTCATTCGGACGCCGACCTCCTCCAGCCCTAGGTCGGCGGTGTTGGGCCAGCGGCCCGTCGCCAGCAGGACCTGATCGCCCTCCACGGCCTCCTCGCCCTTCGCCGTGGCGAATCGTACCCGCAGCCCGCCGTCCGTTTCCTCCACGGCCTGGACCGTCGCGCCGGTGCGGATGTCCATCCCCCGCCGCCGCAGGAGCACTGCCAGCCGCTTGGATATGGCCTCGTCGGCCGCGCCAGGAAGGAGATTCGGCATCATCTCCAGGACGGTGATGCGGCTCCCCAGCGCCTCGTAGATGCAGGCGAACTCCAGCCCGATGACCCCGCCGCCGATGACAATCAAGTGGGCCGGAACAGTGGAGACGTCCAGCGCCTCCGTACTGGTCACCACGCCGGGCAGGTCCAGGCCGGGGATGGGCGGGCGGGCTGTCACCGAGCCGGGGGCCAGGATGATATGTCGGGCGATCACCTCTCTCGTCTGCCCGGCCCCGTCGGCCACGGCGAGGGCGTCCGGGCGGGCCAGGCGGCCCCGGCCCCGGACCACCGTCACTTTCCACTCCTTCAGCAGTTGCTCCACGCCACCCACCAGCCGCTCCACGGCAGTCCGCTGGTAGGCCATCATCCCCTCCAGGTCGGGCGCGGCCTCCGGAATGCGGATTCCGTACTCCGCGGCGCGGCGGGCCCGGACCAGCAGGTCCGTGGCGGTGACCAGCGCCTTTGTCGGGATGCAGCCGACGTTGAGGCACGTCCCGCCGACGCGCGCCTGTTCCACCAGCGCGACGCGCAGCCCCAACTGGGCAGCCCGCAACGCGGCCACGTACCCACCAGGCCCCGCCCCTAAAACTGCAACATCGTAGACTTCGGTCATTTCATCCTCCTGTGTTTCATGTTCCGGATTCCGTCATTCTGTCATTTGGTCTGTTGAATCCCATAAAGTCGTACCGGTTCAAAGTCTCAAAAATCGTACCGGATGCGCCTCTTTTGGGTGGTGCGTTGACCCCTCCTCATCCCCCTGGCCTCCCTCTCCTCCCCAAAACGGGAAGGGGAAGGGGGAGAAAGGGGGCCTTCGCGACAGGGCGAAATCGGTGCGACTTTTCGGGA
>DAOTWK010000220.1:0-8513 GCA_034435815.1 Anaerolineae bacterium
AGACGGCGACCTCGTCCGGGACGCCGTCGGGCACAACGTGAAGGTTGCGGATAGGCAGAGTCAAGTATTCGGCAAAGGCCCCATCTCGCCCCCAGATGCCCAAGGTAGTGCGGTTGGGGCAGTGAGTGGGGCGTCCGGCTCGACAGGTGGGGCATTCGCCGCAATAGGCGTTGATTTCTCCGACCACCCGCTGCCCGATAAGAGGGCAGCACTCCGCTTTGCTTTGTGTCGCACTGGAAGCGGCGCAGTCTTCCACGACGCCGACGAATTCGTGTCCCAGCACGCCCTGGAATCCCATATAGCCGCGCACGATTTCCAGGTCGGTGTTGCAGATCCCCGCCATGGAGACACGCACCAGCGCTTCTCCCGGCATCGGGGCGGGCCGGGGATAGTCGTCTCGCAGGAGCAACCTTTCGCCGTCATAGACCAGTGCCCGCATGTTTCCTCCATACGGCGCAGTGACGCGAGATTAACCTTGCGCCACTACCGTCTTGCGGGCCTGCTCCAGCGCCTGCTTCTCCTCGTCGGTGAGGGGGTAGGAGGAGTTCCAGGCCGTCAGCGGTTTGCCGTAGAAGCGGGTCCCTTCCCGCAGGTAGAGGGCAGAGAGGACGACGCCGTTGCCCTCGCCGTCCACCAGTGCCAGCGAGAAACTCTGATCGCCGCCGACATCGGGGAGAGCCCGGAAGCGCACCATCCCGACTCCCTGGACGGTGTGCCCCAGGGTGGTTTGGGATTGCCGGGCGAGGGCTTCCAGTTTCTCCACCCGGTCCCGCACTGCGCCAATCTGGGCCAGCAGAGTCCCCACACCGACCTGGGGGCCGGTCTCCTCCACACTCGCCCCGGAGAGGCGGCGGTATCGTTCCTCTAACCGCTTCAAGCGGGTCTGCAGGTCCAATTGCCAGACGATGTTTAGGAGCGCCAACAGCGTAACGGCGATAATCCAGATTAGTTGGGAAGTCTCCATTTGGCTTCTCCCGACGATGCGCTTACGGCGAAGCCCAGCGACCCAAGATAACCTCTATCTCCAGTTCGTCCCCATCCCGCTCCACCGTCAGGGTCACCCGGTCGCCAGGACGGTAAAGAGAGAGAAGTTCCGCCAGAGGACGAGTGGCGCTCACGCGCCGACCATCCACTTCCCGAATCAGGTCTCCTACCTGCAGTCCAGCCTCCTCGGCGGGACTACCGGGGATAACCTCCACGATCTCCGCCCCGCGCGGGCGCATCATGTAGCGGACACCCAGATATGGCCGCTCCTCTGGAATCGGGGTGGGCACTGGCGGCAAACCCTCGGGGGTCGGGATACGGGGCGGTGGGACGATCGGCCATTCCGGAGTGGATTCTGGCTGCACAGAGGCCCGGCCCAGGCTGAACCCGGCCACGCCGCCGACCAGCAGGCCCAGGGAGCAACAGGAAATCGCCAGCACCAGCAAGCCTACCGCAATAGCGACCGTTTGCCACCCGGCCCATTCCACCCGTTCATTACCCATATCCATCGCAACCTCCTGTCAGCGCATATCGTATATCGTTGGCTGTGCCTTAAGACCTGCGACTTGCAACATACGCCTTGCGCCCTGTTACTGCTCCGCTTGTTGCCGGACTCTGCCGTACTCGTTCAGAAAAGCCTGGGCAATGTCGGCGTTGTGGATGATGAGCAGGTTTTCATCGTTGTCTTTCTCAGCGTTGCCGCTAAAGTTGTACGACCCCAGGACGACGATCTCGCCGTCTACAATAAAGACTTTGTGGTGCAGGAGATATGGGTTTCCATCTTTCCAGACCGGGATTCCGGCCTCTTTGAGCCGGGAATACTGAGCATAGACGGTATCCGAACCGCGCGTCTCCACAACTCCCTCCACAGAGACTCCCCGACGGGCCAGTTTGATCAGGGTATCAGCGATGTCTCGGCTGGTGAACGAGAAGGCCATAAAATGGACGCTCTGGCGAGCCCTGGAGAGGACGGGAATCAGATGGCTGGCGACTTTGTCCTCCGGAGCGAAATAGACCTCTACAAGAACCTGCAGCGATTTTTCCGGCACCTCTATCATCAGCGTCGGATAGGGGGTGTTCTTGGGAGAGGTGGGGCCGAATTTGCCGCTGAACAGTTCCTCAAACTCCGTCGCATAATTTTCGGCCAGGTGGGGAGATGCAATGAGGACGGCATTGTTGTTGTTCCGGTACGTACAGTTCTTCGTGAAGTTCCAGGAACCGGTCCAGACCCAGGAGCCATCCACGACGACGAACTTGTTGTGCATGATGCCACCGCCTTCGGGGCGGACGGTGACGGGCACCCCGGCCTGCCGCAGTCGGGCTACCATCTCTTCGTCCTCGTATTCGCCGTCGGTGACCAGGCGGACCTGGACGCCGCGCCGGTGCGCTCGCAGAAGGGCATCGGTGACCGTGGGGAGGTTCAACTCATAAGCCGCCACATCCACCCGTCGCTGCGCCGAGTCTATCAGGTTCACGAGGTGGAGGTCTATACTCCCGGTGTGGAGAGCGGGGTCATCAGGATAGCGGGGGGTGGTGAAGTAGACGGCGATCCAATCGCTGGTGGCGGTATCAATGACCTCGTCGCCTCCCAGGAGGTCAATCCCGGCGTACTCCCGCAGCAGCCAGGCCAGCAAGAGAAACATCACCAGAAGGAGAATGCTTCTCCAAGTCCATTCCACTCTACCCGAACGCTTCCTGCTCATACCACCTCCTGGAAACAGGACACGGATGTACTGGGATAAATTCACTGCAGATCCCATCGGGAGCGCGGAGAAAACTCTGTAAAATCTCCGCCCCCTCTGCATTCTCTGCGGCTATATAATACTTCAAATTCCGATTAAAGACAAGTTATATTGAGTCTTGCGTACTATAAAGAACGGGGCAGCCCACCGTTCCCCCTGAAGGGGAATTAAATAAGAGTTCCTTATTTTGAACGACCTGACCATCCGTGCAGCGCTACATCAGCTCCGGCGGCATCGCCCTAGAGGCGCGTTTTGCCCCCGCGACGATTTCCCGATTGCCGTGATTGACAAATCCGCCCTGCTGCGTACATTGACACATTAGGCCCAGGAGGCCGGGGCTGAATTGCGCTTCGGGACGCCGGTGACGGCGCTGCTCAAGGAGGACGGGCGCATCGTGGGCATGCGCACGCGCGCAGACGAGTTCCGCGCCCCGCCGGTGCTTTCCGCCGAGGGCGTCTTGTGCCGGTTTGCCGAGGAGGCCGGGCTGTACGAGGGGATACGCGCGCCAAAACGCTGCGCGCCTCTTGCGGTATCCGTCATCGACGGTATGGTCTATTCGGGCTTCCCGGAGGGCGGGCCGAGGGTATCCAGCCATCGCTGCAGGGCGGCGGCCTGCTCTTCGGGTGGCAGTTGCCCGACCTGACGGGCCACATCCCGCATCCGCCTGCGCAGCGCGACCAGACGGGCTTGGGTCTCCTCAGAGAGCGCGCCAGTTTCCTGCAATGTTGCGGTCACCTGAGCGATCCCCCAATCCAGGAGGCGACGGGCCGCCGCGTCCACCAGGTCGGCGGTCAGGGCCTCATCCTCCAGCAGACGATCCACGGCGCTCTGGAGAGCCTCATTTAACTCCCCCGCTCCCCTGGACCCTGAGAGGAGAGCCGGTTCGGACGGCGAAGGGGATGTCTGCCGCCTTCTGAACAGTCGGACTATTCTCTGGCAGAACCGGACTGGAGACAATGCGGGGCTCCTTTCCATCAACCTAAATAATCCCGCAGTTTGCGGCTGCGGACGGGGTGGCGCAATTTGCGCAGCGCCTTGGCCTCAATCTGGCGGACGCGCTCCCGGGTGACCCCCAGTTCCCGTCCAACTTCCTCCAGGGTGTGGGACCTCCCATCCCGCAGGCCATAGCGCAGTTCCAGGACGGCCCGCTCCCGTTCGTTCAGCACGTCCAGCGCGCTGCGAATCTGCTCCTCCAGCAAGTGTCTGGATGTGGCGTCGTCGGGGGGAGGGATGCTTTCATCTTCAATGAACTCGCCCAGATTTCCGCTCTCTTCCTCCCCGATCGGCGTCTCCAGAGAGACTGGCTCCTGGGAGAGGCGGAGGATCGCGCGGATTTTGGCTGTGGCCTGGCGGAGGTGATGCTGGACATTCGGCGGGAGGGGCTCACCGGTCTCCATCGCCTGGCGGATAATACGGGCCTCCTCCCCTTCCAGCATCCCCATCTCCAGCGCCAGTTCCTCTGGTGTAGGCGCCCGACCGTACTGCTGAGTCAACTGCTGCTGCAATCGGGCCATCCGGCTCATCGTCTCTACCATATGGACGGGAATACGGACGGTGCGGGATTGGTCAGCAATCGCGCGGCTGATGGCCTGACGGATCCACCAGGTGGCGTAGGTGGAGAACTTGAAGCCCTTGGTGTGGTCAAACTTGCGGATGGCTCGCAGGAGGCCCAGATTGCCTTCCTGGATGAGGTCCAGGAAGGCAATACCCCGACCGATGAATTTTTTGGCGATGCTGACGACCAGCCGCAGGTTGGCCTGGATGAGATTCTGCTGGGCCTCGGCCGCGCGTCCGTCTACGTCGGCCCAGGCCAGGGCCAGGGCCTCTTCGGGAGGGGCAAACCGACGCATCCGGCGCGCGCTGGGCAGACAGCCCTCCCGGACCCAGTGGTCTCGCAGGAGGTCCAGCGTGGCCTCCGGGAGGAGCAGGAGGGAGATCAGCAACTCCATCATCAGACGAGTCAAGTCGCCGCCCTGCCCGTCCTTTACGGATGCATCGGTGGCCTCCAGGAACTCGTAGGTGTACGACCGGATGGGCGGCAGCAGTTGGTGATGAAGGGCGCGCGCTTCCTGGACAATACTTGCGAAGTCCGGCGGGGAGATGCCCGCCGCCCGGCACGCCCGGACGATGTCGTCCCACAGGGCCAGTCCGTCGCGAACCAGTTGTTCCCATACGTCCCGATGGGTTGGGGGGCGGCGCAGGCGTTTCCGGGCCCGCTCCCGGGCATCCGCCAGAAACGTCGCTGCCTCCCGGACAGTGGAGAGCCACATCTCCTGGTGCGGCTCCAGGAGGGCCACCTGACCGATGTCCCGCAGGTAGGCCCGAACAGGGTCCGCCGCCGGTTCCTCCGTTTCCAGCAGCGTTTCCAGTTGGTCCAGGTCTTCCAGTTCTTCTACCGTTGGCTCCTCTTCTTCCAGTGCCAACTCGTCCAGAGCCAGGTCGTCTGGCAGGAAGAGTTTCTCATCCTGCGTACTTTTTGGGGAAGATGGGGCCCGATTCATCGGAGTCATCGGGATTCTCCTTCAATGGAGGGCATCTCCACCCAGGTGGATGAGAGTGCCCAGCAGCGATTGTACAGGGCCTGTTGAACCCGAAGAAGGGCGCGGGCGTTCTCCTCCAGCGCCTGACCGTATCGGTCCGCCTCCGGCGGCAGGGCCTCTTCGGTCAGTGCCCGCAGTTCCCCCTTGCGACGCCGGAGGTTCCGCTCCCGGAGTCGCAAGGCGGCCTGGACGCCTTCCCGCAGCCATTGTTCGTCGGAGAGGTCGGACGGCGGCTCTGGGAGACCGTCCAGCCGGAGTACAACCGCCTCCGGCAACCGCCCCCGCAACAGGGACAAATCAGCAACGCCTCCTACCAGCATCTCTTCCCAGGCCTCCAGCGCAGCCCGACAGGCCGGGTCGTTGAAATCGCCGGGCCGAAGGGGCGGGATGTCCCATTCCGCCAGGGTCCGGTTGACCGCATCCAGCAGCCAGGGCTGGGAGAGCAGCGTTGCCAGGCAGTAGCCCTCCAGGTCGGCGATAACGCCACTCCGTTGCCCCTCGTGGCTCACCGCAACCGGTGTACGCCGGGCGGCCTGGCGTTCTGCCTCGTAGAGGCGGGCCAGTACCGTACGGGCATCCAGGCGCAGCGCGCGGGCTACTTTCTGAGCGTACGCTTCCCGCTCCACCGGGTCGCCCACGTCCCGCAAGAGAGGGAGCATCGCCTCCACCACCCGGGCCCGGCCTTTGGCGTCTTCCAGGTCGGTCTGGCGGAGGAGTTGTCCCAGGACGAACTCCACCACCGGCAGGGATTCCCGGACCAGGAGAGGCCACCGGTCCGGGTCCTGCCGGATCAGGTCGTCGGGGTCATGGCCGGCAGGGAGGGCAAGGACGCGGATTTCGGCGCCCAGCCGTCGCTCAAAGCCGACCAGCCCCCGGGGGTTGAAGATTGGGGTCAGTTCCCGGTCCATGGCCTCCCGCGCCACCTCCAGGCCGCGCAAGGTGGCTTGGACGCCCGCCGTGTCCGGGTCCAGCGCCAGGATGAGGCGGCGGGTGTACCGTTTCAGGAGCCGGACCTGGGTCTCGGTGAGCGCAGTGCCCATCTGGGCGACGACGTTCCCGAAACCGGCCTGATGGGCCTGCATCACGTCCATGTACCCTTCCACGACGACGACGCACTCTTCCCGACGGATGGCGTCCCGGGCCATATCCAGGCCGAAGAGCAGCCGTCCCTTATCAAAGAGGGGGGTCTGGGGGGAGTTGATGTACTTGGGGACGCCGTCAGCCTCCAAGGTACGGGCGCCAAAGCCGACAGTCTCGCCCTGGGGATCGCGGATGGGAATCATCAGCCGGTCGCGGAAGCGGTCGTAGGTAGAGCCGTCCTCCCGCTCCACCAACAGACCGGCGCGGACCAGTTCGGCAGGGGTGAAACCGCGCCCGGTCAGATAGGCCCGCAGCGCGTCCCAGGCCGGCAGGCTGTAGCCCAACTGGAAGCGGAGGACGGTTTCCGAAGAGAGACCGCGACGGGCCAGGTACTCCCGCGCCCGGGCGGCCTCCGGGGCGTGGAGAAGAAGGTGGTGGTAATACTGCGCGGCCTCAGCGACGGCGGCCTGCAGGCGGGCGTTCTCCTCATCCAGTCGGGCCTGCTCCGGGGTGCGCGGCCGCAGGATCACTCCGGCGCGGCGAGCCAGTTCCTCCAGAGCGGTAGCAAAGTCCCAACCCTCCCGCTTCATCACAAAGGTGAAGATATCTCCACCCTCGCCGCAGGCGCCGAAGCAATGCCAGCGCTGAGAGTCGGGGAAGACGTAGAAAGAGGGAGTCTTTTCCGCGTGGAAGGGGCAGAGGGCGCGATAGTATCGCCCCGCCCGCTGGAGGGGAACGTAGGCGCCGATGACGTCCACGATGTCCAGCCGCTCTTTGATTTCATCCACCACGCCCATATAGTTTCCCCGTGCCGCCTGTATTCTACCTGATAGCGGCAAAGGAGGCAAGTGGGGTTCTGGAGGCATCAGCGTTAACTCAACGCCGGGTTCGGTCTCCGCCCTTTGCGCGTTGGTCTTCCTGGACGCTTTCGCACCGGGCGTACACCATTGTTAATGCCTCCTGAGAAGATGGCGAAGGCCGTCCTCCGGCCAAAGGCCCAGAGAGGCTGGCTTCAGTCGGCGTAACGGACGGCGGCCTTTGGCTACCGCTGCAAAAACCTGGATGCTCTTGACATCAGTTAGGAAATGGAGATAATGTGTTTTATGATGGTTCGCGATGGCCTTGCCGCCAGGCCCAATCGTCTTCAGGAGGAAAACACCGATGAAACGCGCGGTCAGCATCAGCCTGGGCAGTTCTTCCCGCGATAAGCGGGTTGTCGTCACTTTTCGGGGCGAGCCGGTCTCCATAGAGCGGGTCGGCACGGATGGCGATGTGGAGAAGGCGCGCCGCCTCTTTGCCGAACTGGACGGCAGAGTGGATGCTTTCGGCATCGGCGGCGTGGACCTCTATATCCGTATAGACGAACGGGAGTATCCCCTCCGGGCGGCCTTCTATCTGGTCCAGGATGTCCGCCAGACACCAGTGGTGGACGGTCGGGGGCTGAAGCACACGCTGGAGCGGCGCGTCTTTGAGCGGGCCCGGCCCTTCCTGGAAGAGATACCCCGTTTCCGGCGCGCGTTTGTGCCGGTGGCCGTGGACCGCATCGGGCTGGCCCAGGCCGTCAGCGAGGTCGCCGACGAGGTCGTCTTCGGCGACCTGATGATTGCCCTGGGCATCCCCATCCCGATCCGTGGCCTGCGCAATTACAAGCGGGTCGCGCGGATGTTGATGCCCTTCGTCAGCCGCTTTCCGATAAGTATGCTCTTCTACGGTGGCGAGGGGACGGAGAAAGAGTATGAGCCGAAGTACCGTCGCTTCTGGGAGCAATCGGACCTGCTGGCCGGGGATTTTATGTTTATGAAGAAGTACTTGACCGAGAACCTGGAGGGGAAGTGGGTGGTGACTAACACCACCACGGCCGACAACGTGGAGATGCTGCGAGCGCGCGGCGTCCGCCTGATCATCACGACGACCCCCCGATATGAGGGACGGTCGTTCGGCACCAACGCGCTGGAGGCGGCCCTGACGGCTTATGCGGGCAAAGGCCGACCGCTGACCGAGGAGGAATTGAACGGTCTGATTGACGAGTTGGACCTGCGGCCAACGGTGGAGTGGCTGAACCGCTGAACCTCCCCCCTCCCCCGGTCCTTCGGGCCAAGGCCCGAGCCCTCGGCCCCGAGGGCCTCGGCCCGAGGCGGCTTCCTCGCCCCGTGGGGCCACCCCCTCC
>DAOTWK010000221.1:0-5518 GCA_034435815.1 Anaerolineae bacterium
ACTCCACCACCTGATCGCTGAGGGCCAGAATCTTCACCTGCTTCACTCCCACTTTCGGGTGTAATGACGGGCCGGTTTATCCAGGATGGCCTGTTCCAGGTCTATGCCAATCGGATAGGCCAGTTGCCGGAGGTAGAGAGCCAGTCGGCCAGTTCCCCCGCCGGTGCAGTGACTTCCGCCTCCTCGCTCCACTGGAAGTGCTCCAGAACCGCCGCAGCCTCCAGCGCCATATTGATGGCGATGTTACGGGGCGTCTGGGGAAACGGCGAATCTCCCAAGATCACCCCATCTGGGTCACGCACTCGTTCATCCGGTCGGTCAGTTCCTGGATGGTTACCATCTCCTATAAAAAACCAGCCTCCGGGTCTGGAGGCTGGCTGGTATATCTGGGAACGGGGGCCGGCCCAGCACGCCTGACCAGACCATCAGGTCTGGTTCTCAGGGGCCGGCGGGCTGGGCAGACGATACGCATACATCGGGTTCTCTCCGGAAAGGTTGGCTATAGTATACAACGAAATAGGGAGATTGTCAATGCGCTTCGGATCAGCCGTCCGTGGTCAGAATAGGCAGGTGAAAAAGGCGGGCAGCATTCCCCGTGGTAGCGCGGGCCACCTCTTCCGCTGGTATCCCCCGCGCCCGCGCCACCGCACCGGCAACGTACCAGACGTAGGCCGGTTCGTTGCGGCGGCCCCGGTACGGTTCCGGGGTGAGATATGGGCAATCCGTCTCTATGAGCAAACGGTCCAGGGGGACCGTTGTGGCCACTGTCCGCAGCCGGTGGGCATTGGCAAAGGTGACAGGGCCGGAGATGCCAATGGAGAAGCCCATCGCCAGCACCCCCTCCAGTCGCTCCGGGCCGCCGGAGTAGGAGTGCAGGACGCCGCCGCCGGTCCATCCCCGCAAGATGGAGAGGGTATCATCCAGCGCGTCGCGGCTGTGGATGACCACCGGAAGCCCTAACTCTGCCGCCAGCGCCAACTGGTCGGCGAAGGCCTGCCGCTGCACCGGACGGGGAGAGAGGTCGCGATAGTAGTCCAGCCCGATCTCGCCGATGGCAACCACTTTGGGATGGCGGGCCAGGGCGCGCAACTCCTCCAGTTCGGAGGAGGTGAGGGTGCGGGCGTCGTGGGGATGCACCCCCACGGCGGCGTAGATGAAATCGTACTGCTGGGCCAGCGCGACCGAAGCGCGGCTGGACTCCAGGTCGGCCCCCACATTCAGGATGGCGACCATCCCCACTGCCCGCGCCCGTGCAATCACCGCCTCGCGGTCAGGATCAAACTCCGGAAAGTCCAGGTGGGTGTGCGAATCAATCAGCATCGGACATTGACCACGACAACTGACGACTGACCACTGAGGGCTACCGACTGACCACTACAACCCGGCCAGTTTTCGGCCTTCCTCCAGAAGCGGGCGAACGCGAGCGGCGTCGGTGGTCTCGCAGTAGATGCGAACCAGAGGCTCTGTGCCGGAGAAGCGCAAGAGGAGCCAGCCACCGTCCTCCAGGTAATACTTGTAGCCGTCGTATGTCAGGATGTCGGTGACGCGCAAGCCCAGGATAGAATCCGGTCGGGCCGCGTCCAGCCGGGCCTTAATTTCTTCCCGCCGCTGAGCCGGAAAGGTCACGTCTAAGCGACTGTAGGAGTAAACGGCACCCAGTTTCCCGTACAATTCATCCAGCAGTTGGGACGGCGTCTTCCCTGTCCGCACCATCATGTCCAGGAAGTAGAGATTGCCCAGAATGCCATCCCGTTCGGGGACGTGGCCCCGGAAGGCGTAACCGCCGCTCTCCTCCCCGCCGATCATCGCGTCCGTCTCCAGCATCTTAGGCGCCACATACTTGAAGCCCACACCGACCTGGTGGACCGGCACGCCGTAGATTTCCCCCAGTTTCTCCAGCATAGAGGTCGTGGAGAGAGTTTTAACGATGGCCCCTCGTTCTCCCCGGACCTCCAGCAAATAGTATGCCAGCAAGGCATAGACCTGCAACTGGTTGATGAAGCGTCCATGCTCATCGCCGATGCCCATCCGGTCAGCATCGCCGTCCAGGATGACACAGACATCGGCGCCCAGTTCGGTCGTCTTCGCCAGCGCGACATCCACATTGGGCGGAATGGGCTCTGGGCGGACCATTTCCGGGAAGAGAGGATTGGGGACGTTGTGGATTTCGGTGACGCGCGTCCGACCTCCGGCCAAAAGGCGCGGAAACCAGCCGATGCCGTTGCCCCACATCGGCTCCACCAGGATGTGGAGCCCGGCGTCCCGGATATGCCCGATGTCCACCAGACGGGAGAGATGGGCGATGTAGGCCGGGGCAGGGTCCCAGACGACGATGCGCCCCTCCTCCAGCGCAGCGGCGAAGTCGGTACGACGCACGTCCTCTATGGGCGGGATGGCGGCTTCAATCTCCCGCAGGCCGTCCGGAGCAATCGCGGCCCCGTGCTCATCCCGCACCTTGAAGCCGTTATCGGAGGGCGGGTTGTGGCTGGCGGTGATGTTGATAGCACCGGCGGCCTTCCGCTCCAAGACGGAGTAGGAAATGACCGGGGTTGGGGTTGGGCCCTCGGTCAGCCAGACGCGATGGCCGTTGGCAGCCATGACCTCAGCGGCGGCGATGGCGAAATCGCGCGAGGCAAAGCGCCGGTCGTGGCCGACAACGATGTCCGCGCCCGATTTGCCGTGCGCGGCCAGGTAGCGGGCGAAACCCTGCGCGCAACGGCGCACGTTATCAAAAATGAAGTCTTCGGCGATTTTTCCTCGCCAGCCGTCGGTACCGAATTGGATGACGGTCATCGTGCGCACCTCCCAATTGGAGAATAGACCACGGACGACAGACCACGGGGGACTCCCGGATACCCCCTACTCACTGTTCCCTACCCACTCCCGGCTCACTTCCCGCGCCACCCGCCGTCCCAGTTCCACTGCGTAGTTGGTGCCCCGGTCCCAGGGATAGACCTGGCTCATATTCGCCATCCACAGGCCGGGGAGCGGCGTCCGCAGGGGCAGGACATTCCGGGAGTGATAGAGGGTCGGCACCGGCTGGGCGTACGGTTCGGCGAACATCCAGGCCGCTCGCACCCAGTCGGGCCGGATTTCGGGCTGAATTCGCGCCAGCCCGGGCCAGTAGTGCTCCAGCAAGCCCTCCTTGTCCATCCCGAAGATGGGATGGTTCGGCGGCAGGTAATCGCCGCAGTAAACGATACGATCTCCCCCATAGTGGTCCGGCGAGATGTAGTTGGTGTGCTCCACCAGTCCCATAAAGGGAAACTCGTCCCCCTTGGGGAGGTTAATCCAGTAGTGGCCCCGGGTGAGGGGATGCCGCAGGGCCAGGACCAGGGTGACCGCGCCCAGGGACTTCAGAGCATGCAGGCGGGCCACATAGTCGGCGGGCAGGTCGGGAGCCAGGTCGGCCAGCGCCTCCGGCCCGCAGGTGGCGATCACCCCTTCGTGGGTTGCCCACCCGCCGGCGTACTCCACCACCCACTTCCCCTCTTCGGGCCGGATACGGCGGACGGGCGCGTTCAGAAGAATCCGGCCTCCCTGGGTCGTCACCCGTTCCACCAGGACGTCTATGAATCCCTGGAACCCGCCGACGAAGTAACCCAGCCGGGGCGTTCGCTTGTGCAGACGGGCCCAGAACCAGGCCATATTGACATTGCGGTACTCGTCCGGGCCGAACTTGCTGATGAGCAGGGGTTTCCAGAGAATCTCATAGGCCCGGGGGCCAACGGCACGCCGGGTCCACTCCTCCGCCGTCACCCCCTCCAGCGGCTCCCAGCGGCGCAGCAGGCGCAGGTACAGAGTTACCACCCCCACCCGCAACCGGTCGGGGAAAGGCAAAGGAGTGAAGCGCAATACCCGCATCGGGCTGTCAAAGGGATAAATGCGCCCCCGGTGGTAGATAGAGGTAGTGGGACGGGGGAAGAAGAGCCGTCCGGAAACCCCCAGTTCCCGAATCAGGGAGATGGCCTCCCGGTCGGAGGCGAACCAGTGATGGTAGAACCGCTCCAGGGGCCACTCCCAGCGCTCATCGTGAAAGCCAGAGGCCAGCCCTCCGGCATAGGGGCGGGCCTCGTAGATAGTCACCCGATGGCCTGCGCGGGTCAGGTCATAGGCCGCCGTCAGACCGGTGATGCCAGCGCCGATGATGGCGATGTCCATTGGCTTGACTCCACCTTCCCAAGACGCAGATGAACGCAGAAATACACAGATTTTATCGTTTTTATCTACGTTTATCCGCGCTTATCCGCGTTTATCCGCGTTCATCCGCGTTCATCCGCGTCCCATTCCCCAAATACTCTGGCTCCAAACTCCCCGTCCCGTACCCGCACGCGCAGCGCGTCCCCGATTTCCACCTGGGCCGGTGAGCGGACGATGAGGCCGTCCGCCGCCCGCTGGACGATGGCGTACCCTCGTTCCAGCGTAGCCAGCGGGCTGACTCCTTCCAGCCGCCCCGCCAGACCGGCCAGCCGTTCCCGGCGGACCGCCATCTGATGCTGGACGGCCCGCCCGGCCCGTTCGGCCAGGTCGTCCAGCCGCTGGCGGGCCTGAGCCAGCCGGAGGGCCGGAGAAAGACGGCGCAAGGCCCGGACCTGCTCTCGGACCCGCTCGCGCCGCCGGGCCAGGCTGGTCTCCAGGGCCCGATCCAGGCGGGCCCGCCAGGAGCGTAACTGCTGATAGAGTTCCGCGCGATCCGGGGTCGCCAGTTCCGCCGCTGCCGAGGGAGTGGGCGCGCGCTGGTCGGCGGCGAAATCGGCCAGGCTGAAATCCGTCTCATGCCCCACCCCGCAGACAACGGGGATGCGGGATGCGGCCACCGCCCGGGCCACCTGTTCGTCGTTAAACGCCCAGAGTTCTTCCAGGGAGCCCCCGCCCCGGGCCAGCAGAATGACATCTATATCCTCCCGGGCATTCAGCGCGCGCAGAGCGGCGATAATCTGGGGCGGAGCATCCTCTCCTTGGACCAAGGTGGGAGCCAGGACCACCTCCGCTAAAGGATAGCGACGGGAGAGGATGTTAAGGATATCCCGCAGGGCGGCCGCGTCGGGGGAGGTCACAACCCCGATGCGGCGAGGAAAGCGGGGAAGGGAACGCTTCCGCTCTGGGGAGAAGAGCCCCTCGGCCTCCAGCCGCGCTTTCAGCCGCTCGTACTCCTGATACAGCCACCCCAGTCCCAGCGGCTCCAGCACATCCACGTAGAGTTGCAAATCGCCCCGCTGCTCGTATACTCCCACCCGCCCGTGGGCCAGGACCGAATCGCCATTATTGGGGAGCACGCGCATTCCCCGCACCCGGTCCCGCCACATCACGCAGCGCAGTTCCGCCCCCGCGTCCTTCAGGGTGAAGTAGCAATGGCCGGAGGCGACCTGGCGGAAGTTGGAGATTTCCCCTTCCACCCACACATCTATCAGGCGACGGTCCCTCTCCACGATATCGCGGATGCAGGCCATCAACTGGCTGACGGTGTACGGTTTCCGGTCCGCAACGGCAAACAGGGAAAGTTGCTCCAACATAGTGG
>DAOTWK010000222.1:0-1980 GCA_034435815.1 Anaerolineae bacterium
CTGAAGCCAGATGATGGGTATGTTCGTCCGAAAACACAGCCCCCATCCCGATTCGCCACGACACGGGCGAAAATCTAAGATGCAGCCACGAGCGGCACGGCCACTCTGCTATGATTATACACTGATATAGGGAATTTGTCAAGATGAGGACTCCATTTGACATTTTCCTGAATTGCGGTAATATGAATAACGTCCAAACACCCCCTGAAAGAGAGTCCCGTATGACCAGGAATCGCCGCCCAGAAGAGACAGTTGTCTTGATCACCGGTGCCTCTTCGGGTATTGGCAAAGCATGTGCGGAACACCTGGCCCGGCGTGGCTACCGGGTCTTTGGCACCAGCCGCCGGGCCTCTTTCCCCCCCACTCCTCCCTTCCCCGGGCAACCCATTATGTTGCAAATGGACGTCACCCAGGATGAATCCGTCCAGCGAGCCGTGGACTTTATCGTCCGGGAAACCGGTCGGCTGGATGTGGTGGTCAACAACGCCGGGTTCGGTATTGCGGGCGCAGTAGAGGATACTTCCATTGACGAAGCAAAATCCCAAATGGAGACGAATTTCTTCGGCGTCCTGCGCGTCTGTCGGGCCGTATTGCCGGTAATGCGAAAGCAGGGGGAAGGACTCATCGTCAACATCAGTTCTCTGGGCGGAGTCATCGCGCTCCCCTTTCAGGCCCTCTACAGCGCGTCCAAATTCGCCGTGGAAGGGCTGACGGAGGCCCTGCGGCTGGAGGTCCGGCCCTTCGGCGTTCGGGTCACGCTGATTGAACCCGGGGATATGCACACGGGCTTTACCGATCAGCGGGTGCGAGTAGCCGCCTGGGGGCCGGCGTCGGCCTACGCGCCGTTCGCAGATCAGGTTCTCCAGATTGTGGAGACGGACGAACGGCACGGCGGTGCGCCGGAGACGGTGGCGGTCCTGCTGGAACGGATTCTCCGCTCCCCCAACCCTGCCCCCCGCTATCGGATCGGGCCGGCCTTTCAGCGTCTGGCTGCCGTCCTGAAGGGCATTGTCCCGGGTCGCCTCTTTGAATGGGCACTGGCAAAGTATTATCGTATCCCGTAGTCGGCGAATGGAGAGTGATGAACGTAACGAACCGAATCCTGGTTGTCTTCGGGCTGCTCATTGCGCTGCCCTTGGGCATCGCGCTGTGCGTCGCCCCCATCCCGATTCTGGGAGCCATAGGGCAGGGATTGGATAATCTGGTCTCCTGGCTGGACACCATACCCGCATTGGTGCGGATTCTCCTGGGTCTCCTCTTCGCCATAGCCTGGATGGTCATCTGCCTCCTGCTCCTGATCCTGGAACTGCGCCGTCCCCCACGCCGACGAGTTCGGGTGGAACGGGTGGACGGTGGGGCCGTGGAGGTCGACCTGAAGACCGTCACAGACCACATCGCCTACGAACTGGAACAACTGCCCGGTGTGCTGCGGGCTCGTTCCCGGGCCTCGGCCCGGCGTAATGCTGTGGTCGTTGAGGTGGAAGTGGACACCGCCGGAGATATGGCCGTACCCGCTCAAGCCTCACATATTGTGGATGCGGTCCGGCGCGTGGTGGAAGAGAAAGTCGGCGTACGGCTGGCGCAACCTCCCCAGGTCCGCATGCACGCCACCCCTGCCCCGGCCATCACCCGGCGGCCGACAGAAGGCCCTCCTGCCATCGGTACTCCATAACCCCCACCCACCCCGATGACCGAAACGCAACGTCTGGCCGTACTGGTGGAGGCCCTGCTATTCGTGGCCGACGAGCCGGTGTCGGTCGGGCAACTGGCCGGAGTGCTGGCATCCACTTCTGAGCAAATAGAGGAAGCATTGGGGGAACTGGAGGCAGCGCTCCAAGAACGCGGCCTCCGCCTGCAGCGGATGGGAGACCGGCTGCAGTTAGTGACCGCGCCAGAAGCGGCCCCATACATAGAGCGCTTTCTGGGATTGGGTGAGCGACGCCGTCTCTCCCAGGCCGCCCTGGAGACACTGGCCATTAT
>DAOTWK010000223.1:0-3473 GCA_034435815.1 Anaerolineae bacterium
CCCAGCCGCAGCAGCATCAGCCAGCGCTCCCGTTCGTTGAACCGGTCGGGGTTGAAGCCGATGGACTGGATCAGAAGGGCGATCCAGACGTCGGTATCAAACAAGCGGCGCTTTTCAATGTAGTCGTCCAGGTCCAGACGGGTGATCTGGAAGGGACGGAACTCCCGGATGAAGAAGGGGTAGATGCGGCCCCGGAGTTCGTAGCGGGGCTGGTATTCTATGGTCATTGTGCCCCAGGCCCCGCCCGCCAGGAGCACGTCGCCGTAGTCGGCCAGGACGCGCGGGCTGATGCGGACGAAGTTATCCCCCAGCGCCGGCACCTCTGCCCAGTAGTGGTCCCGGGCCTGGTCCAGTCGCACCTGCAACTGCCCTAGCAGGATGTACTCCCCTTTCTCTTTGATGCGGCTTTTAATCAACTCGCGGGCCTCGCTCCCGGCGTAATGCTCGGTGAGCAACCGGTCAATCCGTTGCTGGCCGGGGATGGGGTTGCCCGGGTCCACGTAGCGGGCGCACAGGTACTCCATAACGTAGCGCGGGAATTCTTTGTAGGCCTCGTTCCAGCGAGTGAGAGGTTTCAAGACCACCCGATCGCTCAGGTGCTGCTGGGCCAGAGCGTCGGTCCTTGCTGTCAGTGAAGACTCCACATTTCCTCCTGCTGCAGGTTGTCCAGCCGGTCCAGGTCGTCCGGACTGGACGCTACACAGGGCGCAAGATAAATCTACAGAGGCGCAAGATAATTGCGCTACAGAAGGTCATCCAGCCGGTCCAGGTCGCCCAGGCTGAACTTCACCACGTCCCGGCGCGGCTGTACGGTGACCGACGCCGTGCGGGACAGCCGCTGGCGTTTCCCCTGAGCGTCCTGGTATTCTATTCGCAGGTGGACGCGCTCCGTTCCCCGCTCCTCCGGCACGTCCGAATAGGCCGGTGTAAAGCGATACGAAATCTGGAGACGTCCGCCAGGGGACAGGCTTCCTTGTTGACGCATTGGCTCCCGTTCCGTGTTGGCTCCCACCTCCAGCGTGAAGGACGCTGGCCGGTTGCCGGCGTTCACCACGGCGAACGCCACAACTGTCTCCTCTCCCTCCTGGACCACCAGGGTGGAGGGGAAGCCCTCCACGGTCAGTTTGATCACGGGAGTGATGGCAGGCCGCAGTACCGCCGCAGGGATCACCATTTCGGCCAGGCTCAGGCCCCCGTGCGCGTACCGGTCGGCTCGGGTGGCGCCCTCGCGGAAGAACCAGCGCCGCCCAATGGCGATGGTGAACGGCTCCTCATTGAAACGGGGATATTCAAAGGTCAGGGCCTCTTCGTCCGAAAGATTTTCTGGCCGTTCCGTCCCCCGGATGCAGCGGTGGGTTACGGAGACGGCGCGCTCCCCGCGCCGGTAGCCCTCGTCCCGAAAGACTATCCGCTGATCCGGCTCCAGTTCCACAAAGCCGTGGTCGCTGGTGATTATGAGGGTGTCTTCCGGCTGAACCAGTCCGTCCAGCGTGGTCAGAATATCGCCCAGGAGTGATTCCACCACTTTATTCAACGCCACCAGGTTATCCCGGATGGCATGGAGGTTGTCGTCGCTGATGTTAAAGATGAGGATGTTATAGGGGAACCGCCGCTCCCGGTCCAGTTGACGCCAGGTGCGGTCGGACTCCATTTGGGAGTAGAAACGGATGCGGTTCCGGTAGTCGTTCTCGCCCAGACCCAAAAGCCGGGCTGCCAGGATCTGCTGGTCCTGGCTGAAGTTGCCCTGGTAACTGCGCCAGCCGTCAGGCGTTTTGCCGGCCAGGAGGCCGGTGCGGGCAATGCCTGTCCACGAAGGGAGGAGGCTCAGGTACGGCCGCTCCCACTCCACGGTGTACCGTTCCCGCAGGCGCGGCTTCACCACCTGCTCCCAGGTATCGTAGCGCATACCGTCAAAGACGACAATCCAGACGGAGGTGCTCGGAGATGGACGGCGGGGCCGGATGACGGTATCGCGCAGGACATGAATCGCCAGACGGGAGTGGCGCAGGTATCCTTCCCGGTCCGTCCGGATGTGGCGGGCCAGTTCCCGGTCCAGACCGTCCAGATACATGCGCACGGTCCGCTGTATCTGGTCTATGAGGGGAAATAACATCCTCTCCAGTCCGGAGAGATGTCGGAGCGATTCCCCGGCCCGGGCAACGGCGTACTCCAGGTCGTAGAGGCGGTTCTGGACGTACCAGTCCACCAATCTGGTTAGATCGGATGGGGGTTGGACATCTGCCGTCAGGCGCTCAAAGATGAAGGCCAGTTCGTCCAGGAATCGGCGGATGCTGCGGGCGCGGATGGTGTAGGCCGTCTCCGGCCAGTTCTCGGTGATGGGGCGGTGGCGCGGCCAGGCCAGGGCCAGCCGTCCCAGTTCCTCGGCGTTCCGCACCCCGGCCAGCAAACGGCGGGCCAGGCCATAGGCAACGGCGGGCGTCTCGGCCCGGCTTAGGGCAGAGAGAAGGGCAGAAGAGGTGGAGGCCTCCAACAGTCCCAGCGCCTCTTCCAGTTCTGCCTCCTCCAAGGCCGCTTCTACGCGGACGATAAGGGCTTTCCGCCAGTCGGGGTCGTCCTCCCACAGGCGCAGGCTTGTGTCCACCCAGGGCTCCAGCGGGCGCGGGTCAAAGGGGAGCAGGCCCCGGGTGACAGCGGCAATGTTGGGGACGCGGTGGCGGGAGAGCAGGCGGCGCAGGTAGAGGTAGCGGATCAGTCCCGCCGGTGGCGCGTCAATCCAAGGCTCCAGGTCTGCGCCTGCGGGCCAGAGGGTCCGGCGGACCTGTTCCCGCAGCAGGGCCAGTCCCTCTTCGTCCCATTCCTCCTGCACCAGCATCTGCAGATAGCGCGCCAGCGTCTGGCGGGGTTCAGCGCTCCGGAAGAGGAAATCGCCCACCGGGATGTTCGGGTGACAGATGTGGAGGATCAGCGCACCCAGGGCATAAGTGTCCAGAGGCGTGTTGGGACCGATGGCCCGGCGGAGGTCGGCATAGGCCGCCGCAACAGTGCCCAGATGGTCGGCCAGGAGGGGTTCAAAGCGGGCCAGCGCCTCCTGGGGCCAGGTCTCGCGGGGGAAGAGCGCCTTCAGGACGCCGGAGAGGCTGAGGTCCAGAATCCCGTCGGCGCGGCAGACCACATCGTTCAGGTAACTGAGGTCAATGGCCTGAGGGGACACCCAGGGGGGCGGACGGGTGACCCAGATGAGGTGAGGGGCGTCCGGCCCGTAGTGGCCGTAGGCTCTGCGGAAGGCCAGGTCGTTGCCGTCATAGCGGAAGACAAGCCACCGCCGCCCCTCCACGTCCACGGCCTCTCCCAGCCCCAGCAATCCCGGCGGGTCCAGCACCAGCACCCGCTGCGCCTGACGCGGCAGGAGGGTGAGTTGGTGGTCAAAGTAGTCCTGTAGGGTGGAAAAGGTTGCCATGAGTGAAACGTGAAGCGTGAAGAGTGAAACGTGAAACGTGAAACGTGAAACGTGA
>DAOTWK010000224.1:0-6356 GCA_034435815.1 Anaerolineae bacterium
ACCCCCGGGTCCACGATGGCCAGGTGGACGGTATCCGGCGGGAAGTAGGGGACGGCGTTGCTGAGAAGAAGCGCGGCCCGGCGGACGTCCTGGGGCGGTATTTGGTGGGAGAGGTCCACCAGATGGACACCCGGCGCGATGGAGAGGATGACTCCCTTCATCACGCCGACGTACTCGTCCTCGGTGCCAAAGTCGGTCAGCAGGGTGAGAATGGGCATCAGGGATATTCTACCCATTTGTAGCAGGACGTCAACCGGAACCGTGCTGCCCTCTCCGGCGTCCTGAATTCAGGAGCGGTGTAGCACAAGATGATGTCTTGCGCTACGAATGCGCCCCGCATAATGGGACACTCGCAAGAGCATAGGAGGCGCTATGAAGAGACGTCGCTGGCTGTTGGCCTTGCTGAGCATTGGACTTCTGCTGGCAACTGCCGCCCCCGCCTGGGCCGACGGCATCATCATCCCGGAGCCGCCCTGGCCCCCCGGTCCAGAGCCGCCCTGGCCCCCTGGCCCGGCCCCAGAACCGATCTGGCTCACCATCCGCTACCACCGGGTGACCGTCACCATAGAGAACCAGGTCGCTACGACCCGCGTGGACCAGGTCTTCGTCAACGAGCACGACTGGGAAGCCGAAGGGACCTACATTTTCCCCCTCCCGCCCGGCGCAACGGTGAGCAAATTCACGATGTGGGTGGACGGGGAGCCCATAGAGGCGAAGGTCCTCTCCGCCGACGAGGCTCGCGCCATCTACGAGGACATCGTCCGCCGCCGGCGCGACCCGGCCTTGCTGGAGTACGTCGGGCGGGACGTCGTCCAGGCCCGCATATTCCCCATCCCGCCCGGCGGCGAGCGCCGCATCCAACTGGAATACACCCAGGTCCTCCCGCTGGAAGGCGGGATGGTCCGCTACGTCTATCCCTTGGACACCGAGCGCTTCTCCGCCCGCCCCCTGGAGGAGGTATCCATCCGCGTGGACATCCGCTCCCCCATCCCCCTGAAGGCCGTCTACTCCCCCACCCACCAGGACCAGGTCTATATTGACCGCAAGGAGTATCAGGCCACTGTCGGTTACGAGGAGACGGATGTCCGGCCCGACCGGGACTTCCAACTGGTCTACACCGTCGGGAAAGAGGAGGTGGGACTGACGCTCCTGACCTACCGGGAGCCGCCCGACGATGGCTTCTTTTTGCTTCTGGTCGCTCCGCCGCTTCATGCGGAGCGGGTCCAGCCCAAAGACGTCCTGTTGGTCCTGGACGTCTCCGGCTCCATGCAGGGGGAGAAGATAGAACAGGCGAAGGACGCGCTGGTCTACGTCCTGGAGCATCTGAACCCGGAGGACCGGTTCAACGTGATTGCCTTTTCAACGGGGGTTCGCTCTTGGGCGCGCGGCCTGCGGCCGGCGTCGGAGGCCCCCGAAGCCCGGCGGTGGGTGGAGCGGCTGGAGGCGACCGGCGGCACCGACATCCACAGCGCTCTGCTGGAAGCGCTGGCCCAGGCCGACCGGGAGCGCCCCACCGTCCTCATCTTCCTCACCGACGGCCAGCCCACCGAGGGCGTGATGGAGATAGGCCGAATTCTGGAGGCCGTGCGACGGGCCATCCCGGCCAACGTCCGCCTTTTCCCCTTCGGCGTCGGCGACGACGTCAACACCGTCCTGCTGGACACTCTGGCCCAGGAGCACCGGGGTGCCCCCGCCTACGTCCGCCCCGGCGAGCGGATAGACGAGGCCGTCTCCGCCTTCTATGCCAGGGTCCAGGCCCCTGTCCTCACCGACATCTCTCTGGACTTCGGCAACGTCGTCGTGGAGGACGTCTACCCGCGCCCCCTGCCGGACCTCTTCGCGGGCACGCAACTGGTTCTGGTGGGCCGGTACCGGGGAAGCGGCCCCGTCCGCATCCGGCTGGTTGGGGAGACGGAGGGGGAAAAGCGGGAGTTCGTCTACGAGGGGACGTTCCGGTCGGAGGGCGGCGATGCGTTCATCCCGCGCCTGTGGGCGGCCCGAAAGATCGGCTATCTGCTCACCCAAATCCGGCTCTACGGCGAGCGGAAGGAGTGGGTGGATGCGGTGATTGACCTGAGCGTCCGCTACGGCATCATCACACCGTATACGTCGTTCCTGATTCGGGAGGACGTTTTCACCGAAGCCGGACGGGAGGAGGCGGTGGAGCAGTTAAGGGCTCTGCCCGCTGCTCCTGCCGCGGGTGGCGGCGCGGTGGACCTGGCCCAGGAGCAGGCCGGACTGCGGGATATAGGTGGGGTGGGCGGTGTGCCGATGCCCCGGGAGGCGGCGCAGGTGGTGCGGCATGTAGGGAGCAAGACTTTCTTCCTGCGGGAAGGAGTCTGGACGGACGCGGAGTTTGACCCAGCGCGGATGACGCCGGTGCAGGTACAGTTCGGGAGCGACGCCTACTTTGACCTGCTGGCTTCGCGGCCGGAGTGGGGGCCGTATCTGGCGCTGGGGGAGCAGGTGGTCTTTGTGGCGGAGGGGACGGCCTATGAGGTGGTGTTAAAGGAGACGGGGCCGGTCCCCATCCCGCCGACCCGGACGCCGGGGGCGACGCCGGCCCCGACCGTCGGCCCGACCCCGGCCCCGCCGACCCCGACCCCATCCCCCTCCGGCGGCGGGTTCTGCTCCAGTGTGGGGTTCGTCCTGCTGCTGACGCTGGCCCTGCTGATTATCGGGGGAAAGCGGCGATGAGCAGAAGGCTGGGGTGCGGAGTTCCGCAGGTGGGGGGGCTTCTACAATCTCCACTGGAAACCGTGCATTCCGCAACCGGTCTATTGGAAGGATAAGGGGGCGGTAACCTTGAGGTTTTGCGACGGTGACCAAAGGTTGCTGTCGCAAAACCCGTCCTTATTTTCCGATAGCCCGACCTGTGGTACAATACAAGCCGTCTTCTCTGATCATGTCCGATTTCTCCCAGGAGGCGATATGGGCACCCGATTGGACTGGCTTCACGGCATCTTCCCCGCCCTGGTAACCCCTTTTGACCCCAAGACAGAAGAGATAGACGAAGAAGCCTACCGCCGCCTCATCCGGCACGTCCTCCCCTACGTGGACGGCGTGGTGACCAGCGGTACAACCGGCGAATTCCCCTACCTGACCCGCGCCGAACAGCGGCGGCTGATAGAAATTGCGCGGGAGGAAGCGGGGGAGAAGCGGGTTATCGCCGGATGCGGTGCCTCCGGCACCGCGCAGGCCCTCGCCCTGGCCCAGGACGCAAAGGAAGCCGGCGCGGACGCCATTCTCGTCGTCACCCCGTACTTTCTCCACCCGTCCGATAAAGAGGTCTACCAGCACTTCTACGACATCGCCACCCGGGTGGACATCCCCCTGATTCTCTACAACATCCCCCAGGTGGTGGACGCGGTCCTGCCGCGCAACGTGGTGGAGGACCTGGCGGACCTGCCCAGCGTCGTCGGCCTGAAGGACTCCTCCGGCGATCTGACCTACACGCTGGAAATCTTGGAGTACGCCGGAGACCGCATAGACGTCCTGGTGGGCCACGACGAGGTGGTGATTGCGGCGCTGGCCGCCGGAGTGAGCGGAATGATTCTGGCCAGCGCCCAGGTCTATCCTGACATCTGGCGAGAGGTCTACTGCCTGGTGCGGGAGGGACGGCTGGAGGAGGCGCGAGCACTCCAGCGGAAGGTGCAGAAACTCTCCCGCATCTTCTGCCGCCACGGTGGGGGTGTGGCGGTCAAGGCGGCCCTGAATATGATGGGCATTCCCGTCGGCCCGCCCCGGCGGCCCTTGAAGAGTGCCGGGGGTGCGCTGATCCACGAGACCCGCGCCGAGATTCAACTGGAACTGGAGAAACTGGGCAAAATCCCCGTCGGTGATGAGCCCTTTGAGTACCCCGGCGGCCCGCTGGAGAGTCGCTTCGGCGACCTGGAACTTGGGCCGGAGGACATCCGCCGGTACGACCTGCGGGTAGGGACGGGCACGGCGGGCGAGGGCGTGAACCGGGTGCAGTTGGACCTGATCGGGGGCCGGAAAGAGACCCCCCTGGCCGATGCCTATGCCCTCCAACTCACCTACCCGCTCCACGGCCGGGAGGCGCTGACGACCATCCTGGAGCCCGGCCTCACCGTCCGACCGGCGACGCTGCTCCTTCCGACCCTTCCCCAGAAGAACCTTCGTCAGGCCAATATGATTTACGGCCCCACCCAGTCCGCACTGGCGCAGGCCATCGTGGATGCGCTGGAAGCCGGTATCATCCCCGCTTCCGCCGCCGATGACGAAATTATGATTGTCCTGGCGACGGTTCACCCCAAGGCACTGGACCGCCATGCCCTCTACCGGAGCGTCTACGAGGCCGCGCGCGCGGCGATTGCGCAGGCATACGTAGCGCAAAATTAATTTTGCGCTACAAAAGGAGGACCTATGGGCTACAAAACCGACTGGTTCCGGGGCATCTATCCCGCACTGGTGACCCCCTTCACCCGGGATGACCGGCTGGACGAGGAAGCGTACCGGCGGCTCATCCGCTTCGTCCTCCCTCACGTCAACGGTGTCGTCCCCTGCGGTACTACCGGTGAGTTCTCGTATATGACCATAGAGGAGCGCCAACGCGCCATTGAGGTCTGTCTGGACGAGGTGAACGGCCGCGTGCCGGTCCTGGCGGGCACCGGCTGCCCTTCCACCAGGGAGACGGTCCAACTGACCCAGTGGGCGCGGGATGCGGGCGTCACCGGCGTCCTGGTCGTCGCGCCGTACTATCTGAAGCCCACCTTCAACGAGGTCTACGACCACTTCCGCGCGCTGGACCGGCTGGGCATCCCCATTGTCATCTACAACATTCCCCAGTGCGCCGGAACCCACTTCCGCTGGTGGACGGCGGAGGGCATGCTCCTGGACCTGGAGAACGTGGTGGGCATCAAAGACTCCTCCGGCGATATGCCTTTCCTGGAGGCGCTCTTTGAGAAGGTGAAGGGCCAGGTGGGCATCTTCGTCGGGCACGACGAGATTGTCCAGGCGGCGCTGGCGGCCGGCTGCGACGGCGCCATCCTCGCCTCCGCTAATCTCATCCCCGACATCTGGCAGACCATCTACCGGGCCACGCTGGAGGGCGACCTGGCGACAGCGCAGGAGTGGCAGGCAAAAATCCAGAAACTGGTCCGCATCGTCGCCACCTGCGGCCCGACGCAGGCCGTCAAGGAGGGGCTGGAGATGATGGGGATCCCGGTGGGCGTATCCCGGCACCCCATCCTGCGGGGCGGGAGTTTCCGCCGGGAGGACTACGAGGAACTGCGGATGCAACTGGAGACCCTGGGCAAAATCCCCCAGGCCGATGTGGTCTACGACCTGGGCGACCGGCAGGTGACGACGCGGGTCGCCGCCACGCCCCACACCCCCCGCCACGTCTCCGGCTGGACCCTACGAGTAGGGGAAGGGTTCGCCGGTCCACCCTTCCACGAAATCGCCCACGTGGACCTGCTGGTCGGTCGGCGGGACGGGCCCGTCGGACGGGCCATCGCCCGCTCCCTGGAGGGTTGGGGCTCTGAGCGGGGCCTGAAGGTCATCTCCGAGCGTCCGCTGATCCTTCTGGTGCCGACGGTCACCATCCGCACCTCCCGCCAGCGGCAACTCTTTTACGAATTCGCCGCCGAGGGGATTCTGATGGCCGTCCGCCAGAATATAGAGAACGGCTTTCTGCCAGAGGCGGCGCTGGACGACCTGGCCCTCATCGTCAACGCCTTCGTCCATCCGGCCGCGTCCATCGGGCGGCGGGTGATGCTCAATAACTACAAGGCCACTGTCCAGGCGCTGCGGAAGGCTATAGAGGGCCGGCCCACGCTGGAGCAACTCTTTGAGGAGAAGGCCGCGGCGCGCCATCCCTTCCGGTATGCGCCGTAACGCCGATTGTAAATCGGCCTTGTAACGCAAGATTGAACCTTGCGCTACAACGGGGTTGGCGAGGGCCGACCTCGGGCCGAAAGCCCAAGGGAGGCCGCCTTCAGTTGCGCAGGGGGCGGCGCTCCCCTCTGCTACGCGCCGTAGCGGGAAATGGAAACGTGCCAGGCACTTTCGGAAGTGCCTGGCACGTTCAATTGGGAATCGCCCTGCCCCGGTGACTGAGTTGCTTCGCTGCGCTCGCAACAGGCGCCGGGCGTCAACCTCCGTTGACGCCTCCCCGAGGTCGGCAAAGGCCGACCCCGGGCCGAAGGCCCAGGGGAGGCCGCCTTCCGCCTTCAGTCGGCGAAAGTTGACGCCTCCCCGAGGTCGGCGAAGGCCGACCCCGGGCCGAAGGCCCAGGGGAGGGCGACTTCAGTCGGCAAAAAGGGGCGGCGCTCCCTTCTGCTACGCGCCGTAGCGGGAAATGGAAACGTGCCAGGCACTTTCGGAAGTGCCTG
>DAOTWK010000225.1:0-12577 GCA_034435815.1 Anaerolineae bacterium
CGCCCCCGGCCCCGACGGAACCACCGCCTCCGCCGCCGCAACCGACAGAGCCACCACCCCCGCCGCCACCGGCGCCGACCGGGCCCACCGCTACGTCCTCTCCCACTCCGCCAGCGGCCAGGGTAGCCAGGGAGCGGTTGCCAACCACGGGCCTGACTGTTGAACTGCTTTGGGGAGGTGTGGGCCTGGGAGCAGTGATGCTGACCCTGGCCCTGATCCGGCGCTACGGTCGGAACCGACGAAACCCCGACCAGCCGTAACCATCTGCCCTGATCACGGGAAACGGTCGCAATCAAAGCGGGTTTTCTCCATAAGGGCCTCGGGTAGGACAACTGCTCACAGTTGTCCTATCCTCCTTCCTATTCCATCCGGAGGTGACCTATGCAGGAGGCCATGCTGACCCCCGAGCAGCGTGCGCTGCGGGACCAGGTGCGGGAATTTGTCCGCAGCGTGCCTCGGCAACTGATCCTGGATATGGACGCCGATCGCGTCCGCTACCCGCGCGAGTTCGTCCGTGAGGCCGGACGGCGGGGCCTGCTGGGGCTCCGCTTCCCGCCCCAGTACGGCGGGCGGGGCCTGGGCTGGGAAGACGAAATCATCGCCATTGAGGAAGTGGGCGTGCTGGGCACCGCACTGGCCTGCGCCTACGTGATGCCCAGCATCGTCGGCGAGGCGCTGAACGTGTTCGGCACTCCCGAGCAGAAGGAGCGCTGGCTGCGCCCGCTCATCAGCGGAGAGAAAATTGCCGCCGAGGCCCTCACCGAACCCCGGGGCGGCTCGGACTTCTTCGGCACCACCACCGAAGCCCGCCGGGAAGGGGACCACTACATCCTCCGGGGCCAGAAGCGCTTCATCGTGGGCGCGGCGGAGGCTGATTTCTTCCTGGTCTACGCCCGTACCGACCCCAGCGCCCCACCCCACCAGGGCATCAGCGCGTTTATCGTGGAGCGGGGGCCCGGGGTAGACGTGGCCTATCTCTACGGACTCCTGGGCACCCGCGGTGGCGGCACCGGACGGGTGGTCTTCCGGGACGCGCGGGTCCCGGCGGAGAACCTGGTCGGCCCGGAGAACGGGGCGGCAGACATCTTCTACCGGATGATGATTCCCGAACGGATGACCAGCGCGGCGGGGGCCATCGGTATGGGCCGGGCCGCGCTGGAGGTCGCCGCCCGCTACGCCGACCGCCGCAAGGCCTTCGGCGAGAAAATCCGCCGCTTCCAGGCCGTCAGTTTCAAGATTGCCGACTCTATCACCCTGCTGGACGCCGCCCGGGGCCTGGTCTACAGCGCGGCCCGATGCATAGACGCCGGGGACGACCCCAGCCGCACCCGTCGCCTGGTCTCCGAGGCCAAAAAGTTCGCCACCGACGCCGCCTGGCAGGTCATCAACAACGCCATGCAAGTGGTCGGCGGCATTGGCTACACCAGCGTCTACCCCATAGAGCGGTTGCTGCGGGACGCCCGGCTCATTATGATCTGGACGGGCACCAACGAGATTATGGACCTCATCATCCAGCACGAGTACTACCGGGAGGTCCTGGCCCCCCGCCCCGAGGTGCGGGACGTAGAGGCCGACGCGCCGGAGGCGGAGCAAGTGGAGGAGAAGGTGTATGAGTAACGACATACCGTGCCCAGGCACTTTTGAAAGTGCCTGCACATCCGGGAGTGGTGGGATGAGGACCTACACCCGCCGCGAGTTCCTGCAGATGTCGCTGGTCGCAGTGGCCGCGCTGGCGCCATGGCCGGGCCGCCGATGGCTCTGGCGGCCTCAATCCGGTGGACCCGTGCGCATGGGCCGGGCCATCCACCCCGTCACCCTCTACGATGCCCCGAAGCGGGATGCTCGGCGCATCGGCGGATGGGGCCGGGACGAGGTCTTCCCCATCGTGCGGGAGGTGCAGGCCCCCGGCCTCAACGCCTACAACGACCTCTGGTACGAGACCCCCGACGGCTACGTCTTCTCCGCCTGGGTCCAGCCGATGTGGGTCTGGCCCCCCCAGTTGCCGGAGACGAACATCGGCGACTGGGGATTCTGGGGCGAAGTCTGCGTCCCCTACACCCAGGCACGAGAAGAGCCCCATCCGGAGGCAAAGGTCGTCTATCGTTTCTACAACCGGACCACCTATCACGTCGTCGGGGTCGCGTTTGACGATCAGGGAAATGCATGGTACAAAATCTACGACGAATTGCCCCCGACTGGCTACCAGTGGGTCCTGGCGGCGGACATCCGACGGCTCACCCGGCGGGAACTTTCCCCGATTCATCCCTTCGTCGGGGCCAAGCGGATAGAGATTGATCTCTCCAAACAGACGGTGACCTGCTACGAAGGAGACCGGGTTGCCTTCACTACCCGCTGCGCCTCCGGTATCGGGAAGCGGGTACTGGAGGACGGGACGGTGGAGGACCTCTCCACTCCGGAAGGGGACCACGTCGTCATCCTGAAACAGGTCTCCCGGCACATGAGCAACCGTCCCCAGAAGCCAGGGGACCCCGTCCCGGCGGACTTGTTTGACCTTCCCGGGGTGCCGTGGAATACCTTTTTTGATCGCAGCGGGACAGCGATTCACGGCACGTACTGGCATAACGATTACGGCGTTCCCCGCAGCCACGGGTGTGTGAACGTCCCCATAGACGCGGCGCGCTGGATTTACCGCTGGGCTTATCCAATCGGCGGCGCGGAGGATGATTTCATCCAGGGGGACAAACGGGTGGGTACGCCGATTCGTATTTTCAAATCTTAAAAAGGAGACGGAATGACCCCAGATGCGAAGTTCTGCAGCCGATGTGGGAGTCCGCTGGCCCCTGATGCCCGCTTCTGCAATCAATGCGGCGCGCCGGTGGACGCTCCCCAGCCTCCCGACGCGGCGGCCCCCACTCCGGCCCCGACGCCCTCACCGGCCCCAGCCGAGCCCATTGTGGATGTCATCCCTATGCAACAGCGCAGCGGGTTTATGGGAGCATCGGTAAAATCGTTCAATATGATTGTGACTCCTCAGCGGCTGCTTCTGATCCCCATCACGAAACAGGAGATAGAAGAAGCCGTCAAGACGGCGCGGGAACAGGCCCGCGCCGCTGGCAAGGGCTTCTTTGGTCAATGGGGAGCCCAGATGGCCTGGATGCAGGTGCTCTACGAACGGTATCGGACCACACCCGTGGAGCATCTGGCACAGGCTCCGGGTTGTATGGTGATCTGGAACCAGGAGGTCCGCTCCGTTCGGCTGAAGGACCCGCCCGTTCTGAGAGTGGGGGTTTCTGCAGAATATGACGAAAAGACCTACCCCACGATAGAAATTGAAACCGTTCGCGGCCGGTTCAAATTTGAACTGCTGACGATGAAGGCCCGGGAGGTCCGCCCGATTCTGCACCAGACGCTGGGCACTGTCGTCCGTTAGAAGGGTAAAGACTGGTAGGTGAATCTTGCACCATATCACCCGTAAAGGAGCAGCTTTCCCCGTAAGGCCCCAAAGAGCCAGCAAAATTTCACACTGTGAGGAGCTATGAGAGATTTGGAGGCCAAACTGGAGCGAGCAGCGGCCCTACTAAAGAACGCCAGCCATGCAGTGGTGTTGACCGGAGCGGGGATCAGCACTCCGTCGGGCATCCCCGATTTCCGCTCGCCCGGCTCCGGCCTGTGGGAAAAAGATGATCCTATGGAGGTAGCGTCCATTTACGCGCTACGGCGGGACCCTCAGCGGTTCTACCAGTGGGTGCGCCCGCTCGTTGCGCTGATGCGCCAGGCGCAACCCAACCCGGCCCATGTTGCGCTGGCGCGGCTGGAGGCCGCCGGTCGCATTCAGGCCATCATCACCCAGAATATAGACGGGTTACATCAGCGGGCCGGCTCCCGGGTGGTCCTGGAACTGCACGGCCATCTGCGGACGGCGACCTGCCTGAACTGCTTCCGACAGGTACCGGCAGAAAAGCTGGAAGAGGTAGTGGAGCGAGGAGAAGTGCCGATCTGCTCCCTTTGTGGTGGGGTGATGAAGCCGGATGCCATTCTCTTCGGTGAACAACTACCCACGGAAGTGTTCATCGCCGCAATGGAGCATGCCCGCCGGGCCGACCTGATGCTGGTGGTTGGGTCATCGTTGATGGTGATGCCAGCAGCGAAACTCCCGGCGGTGACCCATGCCAGCGGGGGATCATTGCTGATTTTCAACCAGCAGAGTACGTATGCCGATGCGTTTGCCGCTGCTGTTTTCCATGCCGATGTGGTGGAGACTCTGCCCCGTCTGGCGAAGAAGTGTCTGGAGGAGTAAGACCATTCGTATCAACCCAGGACAGGGGGTGAAAGACAGGAATGGGCGGGTCATCTCCCAAAGCGGAGGAACGCGTCGCTCGCCTACAACGCATCATTGAAATCAATCGTCTGCTCAACTCCACGCTCAGTCTGCGACTACTGCTTTTGGAAATCGTCCGTGCCGTCTGCGACCTCACCAATGCTGAGACCGGCTCCATTCTGCTGGTAGACCGGCGAACGGGAGAATTGCGCTTTGAGGCCACCACCCATCCGGACGGTCACACGATCTACCAGATGGCCGTGCCGATGGAAAGCATCGCGGGCTGGGTCTTTCAGCAAAACGAACCGGTCATCGTCTCCGATGCCCGGGAAGACCCCCGTTTTTACGCTCAGGTGGACCAGAAGACCGGAGTAGAGACGCGCTCGCTCATCGCTGTTCCGATGGCGGTGCGCGGGAAGGTCATCGGCGTCCTGGAGGTCATCAACCGGCGCGACGGGGGTGCCTTTACCGACGACGACCTGGAGATGCTGCGCATCCTGGCCGATCAGGCCGCGATTGCCGTGGAGAACGCCATCCTCTTTGAGCAATTCGACCTGGTGGCGGAAATCGTTCACGAAATGCGCACGCCACTGGGGGTGATCGCCGCCTATGCCGACTTGATCACCCGAGAGACCACTTCACCTCAAGACCGCAACCAGTTTGCCCGGCTGATCCAGCAGGAAGCACTACGGTTGAGCCGGATGGCCGGGGAGTTCCTGGACCTGGCACGATTGGAGTCCGGCCGGGTCTTCCTGGCCCAGGAGCCGGTGAACCTGATAGAGGTAGCGGAATCGGTGCTGGCCTCTCTGCGTCCTCAGGCGGAAGAACGGATGATTGCTCTGGAAGCCGCAATATCCCCCGACCTGCCTATTGTTACCGGTGATTCTGGTCGCATCCGGCAGGCGTTGTTGAACCTGGTCTCCAACGCAATCAAGTACTGCCGACCAGGAGACCGGGTGACGATACGGGGACACGTGAGAGATAGAGAGGTTGTCCTGGCAGTAGCGGATACCGGGCCGGGCATCCCTCGGGACCTGCAGGAGCAGCTGTTTGAAAAATTTGTCCGCCTGCCCATAGGGGAGCAAGGGGCGGAGGGCAGCGGCCTGGGGCTGGCAATCAGTCGGCGCATCGTGGAAGCCCACGGCGGGCGCATCTGGGTGGAGAGTGAGGAGGGCCAGGGAGCATCTTTTTACTTTACCCTGCCGATCGGGCAGGGATAAGAGCCCCAGAAGTTGTGCGAAACAGGGGCAGGCGGCTTCCGCCGCCCGCCCCTGTTTCTTTGGGCCCCCGCCCTTCGCCCTCGCCGCGCTTCTGCGGTGAACGCTACGGACTACGGACGGATCAGCCGGATACCGCGCCGTGCCCGTCTCGGACGATGGGTCTTTCCAATGATACGAGGACTGATCTCGTAGAGGCTGAGCGCCGCCACCAGTCCGAAGGAAAGAGCGTAGAGGAGCACAAAGGGGACGGCTCCCGTCTGGTCCAGGCTCCAGGCCATAGCAATTGTCGCTATGGCGTAAACGGCCAGGAATGCCTCCCCCACCACGGACCGGTCTTGGGTCAGGCGATACGGACTGCGCCGCCAGTTCTGCGCCCCTCCGTCCAGGCGAAACTTCGGGGTTCGGGCAAACACCCCGCCCCAGTGGGTCAGCCCCTGCAGGATGGCGACCGTGTTGCCCCAGGCGATGCCGGTCCCCACCAGGACCAGGACCGGAAAGGCCAAGAGTCGCCGCCATCCGTCCCGATACAGCGTCCACTGGCCCGTACAGTAGACCAGAATTGGCCCCAGACAGAGCGGCCCCAGCAGTCGGGAAACGTCCCCCAGAGGCGACGGAACCAGAAGGGTGACCGGTGTGAGCAGCAGAAGCAGGATGAGCAGGGGATGGATGAGGTAGCCGCTCAGGTGGAGAAGCCCCAGCAGTTTATGGATGGGGCCGATGCGGCGGTGGGTCAGAAGCGGGCGGGCCAGTTTCCGCAGGCACTGCGCCGACCCTCGGGCCCAGCGGGCCTGTTGCTGTTTGAAGGCCAACATCTGGGGCGGAAGTTCGGCAGGGCAATCCACCTCCGGCAGGAAGCGGCATCGCCAACCCGCCAGTTGGGCGCGGTAACTCAGATCCAGGTCCTCGCAGACAGTGTCGCTTTGCCAGCCACCGCTCTCTTCAATGCAGGCCCGCCGCCAGACCCCGCCGCTGCCGTTGAAGTGCATCAGCAGGCCCGCGCGGCTGCGGGCCGTCTGCTCCACCACAAAGTGACCGTCCAGCGCAATCGCCTCCGCCCGGGTGATGAGAGATTGGTCGGCGTTGAGGTGGGACCAGCGGGTCTGCACCATGCCCAGGCGAGGGTCAGCCAGGAAGTAGGGGACGACCCGGAGCAAGAAGTCGGGGCGGGGGCAGAAATCGGCGTCAAAGACGGCGATCAGTTCCCCCCGCGCCTGCTGAAGCCCCCAGGCCAGCGCGCCAGCCTTGAAGCCGGTACGGTCAGGACGGTGGAGCACCCGAATGTCCACCCCCCGCTCCCGCCAGAAGGCCGCCCGAGCCTGGGCGATCGCAGTCGTTTCGTCCGTGGAGTCGTCCAGGACTTGGATTTCCAGCCGGTCGCGGGGGTAATCCAGCGAGGCCACCGCGTCTATCAGCCGCCACACCACGTGCCGCTCGTTGTAGAGGGGCAATTGGACGGTGACCGGGGGAAGGTCAGCATACGGGAATTGCGGCACCGCCCCATCTCTGGCACGCCTTCGGTGCCACCCGTAGAGCACCAGCAACACCCAACTATGCAGGCCGTAGGCCGCCAGCCAGAGGGTGATCAGGGCGTAGACGACCGCCAGAAACTGTAGAAGGGGGCGCAGTTCAGGGGACGGCATAGAAAACCGGCGTTCTCAGGGAACAATGTCGCGCCGCCCGAAGCCCACCAGTCCGAGGAGCAGGAGGAGCAAGGACCCTCCCAGCAGGATGACGACATGCTCCAGGATGATGCCGTCTCCCAGGGGGCGGCCCGTGATGTACCAGTAATAGATCGTCCATTTCTCCAGGGGCTGCAGGCGCTCAGAGAAGGGCACCAGTCCGTTCAGGATGTAGCCGCCCACCACCAGCGCGGTCGCGGTAGCGATGGCGGCGGCCCGTCCCTGAACGGCGCAGGCCAGGGCGAACGCGACCGTCCCATAGAGCAGGGTCAGCGGCAATAGATGGAGCCCTGCCAGCAGCCACCTGCCCGGGGGGACGTCGGAGCCGATGGTTAAGCCACCCGCCAGCATGCTCAGGCCGAAGATGAGGCAGATCGCCGCCAGCGCGGCGACCAGCGCGGCGTACTTCTCCAGCACCACCCGCCAGCGGGGAATCGGATGGGCCAGAAGGACGTCCATCGTCCCACTCTCTATCTCTCCGGTGATCAATCCGACCGCCGCGCCGATGGCGTAGATGGCCAGAACCAGCGGCAGGTAACTCAAGAGCGAGCCGGTCATATACCCGTCCATCGTGGTAAATGACCGGATGTTGCCCAGGAAGGCCAGCGCCTCCGGCGGGAAGGAGCGGAGCATCTGGTCATAGAGCGCGCCGGCCTGCTGGATAGAGGGGTAAAGCAACAGGGTGAAATAGGCCATAGCGCCCAGGCCCAGCCCCCAGCCCAGGATGGCTTTCCGCTGGTCGTAGAGGGTTTTCAGAAAGACGCTGCGCAGCATAAGAGCCTCCTTACAGACCACACAGACCACAGACCACTGGCGTCTATGCTCGGTCGTCCGTGGCCGGTCGTCTGGGGTCAGCCGTCTGTCGGCCGTCGTCTCTGTAGAATGCCAGAAATGCCTCTTCCAGGTTCGGCTCGTAGGTGACGATGTTCAGCACAGTGTGCTGGGCGGCGGCTTTGATGAGCGGATCCAGGCTTCCCTGGACGGCGATATGCAGGGTGGAACCAGCGCCCGTCACCTCCCGCACCCCGGGGACCGCACGGAAGGGTTCGGGGTCCACCGGCCCCTCAAAGACCAGGTCCATCCGGCGTACCGCCATCTCTTTAAGACCGGAGACGGTCTCCACAGCGACCAGTCGTCCCTCCCGCAGAATGCCGACCCGGTCACACAGCCGCTCTACCTCCGGCAGGATGTGAGAGGAGAAGAAGACGGTCCGACCATCCCGCCGGACTTCCTCCAGGAGTTCGTAGAGCACTTGCTGCATCAACGGGTCCAGCCCGGTGGTCGGCTCATCCAAGATGAGCAGTTCCGGGCGGTGCATCAGGGCCATGATGAGGCCGATTTTCTGGCGATTGCCGTGGGAGAGGGTGCGGATGGGGCGGCCCAGGTCGGCCTCCAGGCAGTCAGCCAGGCGGGCGATTTCTTTCCGGGGGACGCCGTTGCGCAGATGGGCGGCGTACTCCAGCATCTGCTGACCGGTCAGGTCGGGGTAGAGAGAAAGTTCGCCGGGGAGATAACCCACCCGCTGCCGGACTTCCACGCCGTCCCGCTGGGGATTTAGGCCCAGAACCCGGGCGTGCCCCCGGGTGGGACGGATGAAGTCCAGAAGCAGGCGGATGGTGGTGGTCTTCCCGGCGCCGTTAGGGCCCAGGAAGCCGAAAATTTCGCCCTGCTCCACCCGTAGACTGATGTCAATGATACCGCGTGAGCGGCCGTAGTATTTGGTCAGACTTTCGGTTTCAATGACGGTCGTGGTCATTTGCGCTCTTTCCTATACCGGATGCCCCAACAGCGCGGCCAAGTCGGCCAGGGCGGTCTCCACCTCGGCGCAGACGACGGTGTGCATACCCAGCATTCGGGCGGCGTCAGTATTGCGGACGTGGTCATCTATAAAGATGGCCTGCTCGGGCCGCACACCCAGCCGGTCCAGGGTCAGTTGGTAAATAGCCGGGTTGGGTTTAGCCATCCCCACTTCGGCGGAATTGATGTAGAGGTCAAACTCGGTGCGGGGGTCAAAGCCATGCCGCCGCCGGAGGGATTCCGCGTGGCCGGGGAAGGCGTTGGTCAGGAGAGCCACCCGATACCGCCCCCGCAGGTTTCGGACCGCGGCGACAACGCCTGGATGCAGGCCGTCGTCAGAGTAGTACTCCCGGTAGAATCGCTGGATAGCCTCCCGGTCAGGCAGGCCCAGGGCGCGCATCAGGTGGGCGTCGTATTCCTCCCGAGAGATGGCGCCCACCTCCAGCAGTTTCCACTCCGGCCCCCAGAGGGCCCGGTCCAGCGCGCCCTGCGGCAGGCCCAGCCGGGCCTCCCATTCAGGAGAGCGCTTCAGGAAATCCAGCGGGGAGAGAACCCCACCCCAGTCAAAGATGACGGCGCGGATGCTGGGAAGGGGGCGCAGGTCAGGAAGACGGACGGGGAATCCAGTCGCCGCCAAAGCACGCCGCAGGTTGACAGTGCCCCGGAAGTACACGCCCACCATCCCCAACTGCTGGGCGGCCTCCACATTGGGCTTCCAGTCGTCTATGAAGATGGCTTCTTCGGGCGCCACCCCCAGCCGCTCCAGGGCAATGCGGTAGATGGCGGGGTCCGGTTTCATGACCCCCTCCTCTCCGGAGATGACAACGGCGTCCAGCAGCGGTTCCAGGTCGCTCAGCCGGTGGCGCAATTCGGGTAGGTGATTGCTGAGGAGGCCGATCCGGACGTCGGCGCGGCGCAGTTCCCGGATCAATCCCACCAGTTCCTCATCCAGCCGGTCGCCGGCCCAGAAATCTCGCCGCAGGGCGGGGAGGTCGTTTTCGCTGATCCCCAGACGGTCGGCCACTTCGGCCCAGACGTCATCCGCCGAGGCCTTGCCCCGCTGGGCCTGATCCCAGGCTTTGGTCCCGAAGACGGCGTCGGCCAAGCCACCCGGGGGCAGGCGAAGCCTTAACTCCCAGGCCATGCGCGGCCGGATATCCATTGTCCGCATCAGCACGCCGCCCCAGTCAAAGATGACTGCGCGGTTCATGGCTTTTCCTCCGAGTCCGCAAAGATATGCAACAGATCAGCAAAGCGGTGCAGGGTAATCACCCGTTCAGGGTCGGCGACGGGCACTTCCTCAAAGGACCACGGGCGGTGGTAAGGGATATAGATGGCGCCGATACCCACCGCCAGTGCCGGGTTGACGTCGGAGCGGGGACTATTGCCCACCATCCACGTTCGGCGCGGGTCCAGGTTGTGGCGGGCCAGCAGGTCCCGCAGGACATCCGGCCCCTTCTCTGGGACGATATGGATAGCCTCAAAGTGGGGAGCCAACCCGGACCGTTCCACTTTGCTCCTCTGGACTTGGGGGTCGCCTTTGGTCAGCAGGAAGAGGCGGCAGCGGCAGGAGAGGGCGGCAACCGTCTCGGCGACGCCGTCCAGCAGGATGATGGGGTATTCCACCACCCGGTTGCCGATAGCCTCCACCTCCGCCTCTACCTCAGGGCGAGGAGGGCGCCCATCCTCCTGGCAGAGGTGCTGATACGTCAGCACCAGACTGCGGGCGAACTCTTGGGGGGCGTAGCCGTAGATAGGGACCCGCTCGTGTTCTATCCGGGCCAGGGTCTCCCGGGCCCGCTGGGGGTCAAAACCCTCGCGGGCCATCCGTTCAGTAAAGGCGTCCGTCGCCTCTTCGTAGAAGACGTTGTTCTCCCAGAGGGTATCGTCAGCGTCTAAAATTAGTACTACTTTCTCCATAGCGGGCTTTATTATACCAGAACGTGGCAAAATAGGGTAGGAACATCGGGGGCTTGACGCCTGTCCAAACTATGCTACTATTGCGACCAGGGGAGATCAAGGGGGTTTGGGAGCGGCGGCCACAGGCTGCCGCTCCCAAACCTCTCCCTTTAGTACTTGCTATGCTATTTTCGTGGTGAGGATATGCGTTCTGCCGGATCCCGCTGGCTCTATCTGACCGCCTTCCTGGGCGGCGCGGTCTCCCTGGGGGTGGAACTGGCGGCCTCCCGCCTGCTGGCCCCCTTCTTCGGCGAGTCGCTCCCGGTGTGGGCCGCCGTCATCGGCCTGATCCTCCTCTACCTGACGGTGGGCTACTTTCTGGGCGGCCGCTGGGCCGACCGTTCCCCCCGTCCTGCCACCCTCTACGAAATCGCCGTGTGGGGGGCGTGGCTGGTGGGGTTGGTCCCCTTCGTGGCCCGACCGGTGCTCCTCCAGGCGGCCGAAGGGATGGCCCGCCTCAACATCCCGCTGACCATCGGCCCCTTCGCAGCCGTGCTCCTCCTCTTCGCCGCACCCATCACTCTGCTGGGCTGTCTCTCTCCCTTCGTCATCCGGCTGCTGGTGGACCGGGTGGAGAAGACGGGTGGGGTCGCCGGGCGAGTATATGCCCTCTCCACCGTCGGGAGTCTTTCGGGGACACTCCTGACCGTCTTCGGATTGATCCCCGCCCTGGGCACCCGCAGCACGTTTGTCGTCCTATCGCTATCTCTCCTGCTCCCGGCGTTGGTGGGACTGGCCTGCGCCCGGCCCCGACGCGCCGTCCTCTACCTCTGGATGCCGCTCATAGTGCTGGCGCTGGCCCTCTGGGCGCGCGGTCGGCCGGTCAAGCCCCAGGCCGGGGTCATCTATGAGACCGAATCGGCCCACCACTATATCCAGGTGGTGGAGCGGGATGGGTGGCGGTATCTCTTCCTGAATGAGGGGCTGGGCATCCACTCCGTCTACCGACCCGGCGCGCGGCGGGTGGGCGGGACGTGGGACCTCTTCCTGGTCGCCCCATTTTTCAACCCGCCGCCGTTCTCCCCCGACCGGGTTCGCTCTATGGCGATGGTCGGGCTGGCAGGCGGCACTGTCCCCAAACTGTACACGACCTTCTACGGCCCCATCCCCATAGACGGCATAGAACTGGATCCGGCGGTCGTGCAGGTGGGCCGGGAGCACTTTGGAATGACGGAGACGAACCTTCAGGTGACGGTGGGCGATGGGCGGGCAGTCCTGGCTCGCTCCCCGCGCCGCTACAACGTGGTCGGGGTGGATGCCTATCGGATTCCTTACATCCCCTGGCACCTGACGACAGTGGAGTTCTTCCAGGAAGTATACCGACATCTGGAGGAGGACGGCGTGGTGGTGGTGAACGTGGGCCGCATTCCCGGGGACGACCGTCTGGTGGCAGCCATCGCAGCCACTCTGCGCGTCGTCTTCCCGACGGTCCACGCCGTGGATGTTCCGAACTCTTTCAACACCATCCTGGTTGCCACGGTCCAGCCGACGACGGCCGAGAATCTGCGGGTGAACCGGGAGGGGCTGGTTGACCCCGACCTGCGCGCGATTGCCGATGAGGCGCTGGCGAATCTGCGGCCTGTGCCGGGAGGCGGCATTGTCCTCACGGACGACCGGGCGCCGGTGGAAGCGATCACCCATGC